>JASHSW010000033.1 GCA_030038595.1 Methylovirgula sp. | reverse complement strand
GAGCGCATCCGCGTTCAGGCCTATGAAGGGGTCTGTATCGCGCGCAGCGGCGGCGGCATCAACGAGAGTTTCACAGTTCGGAAGATCTCCTATGGGGAAGGCGTCGAGCGCGTTTTCCCGCTCTATGCGCCGATGATCGATTCGATCAAGGTGGTGCGGCGCGGCAAGGTGCGGCGCGCCAAGCTCTATTATCTGCGCGACCGGCGCGGCAAGTCGGCGCGCATCGCCGAAAAAATGGAGGCGCAGGCGCAAAAGCCAGGCGTCGCCGCGCCCGAGCCAGAGCCGATCGAGACGCCGGTCGCGCCGCCGCCTGCCGCCAAACCCGCGGCCAAGCGCAAGGCTCCGGAAACGGCGCCGGCCGAAAAATCCGCGAAACCGGCAACATCGGCCAAAACCGCCAAGGAGACGAAACCCGCCCGAGAAGAAACTGCCGCCGCCAAGAAACGGGCCAAGCCCGCCGAGGAAGCCGCTCCCGCCAAGAACAAGAAAGAGACCAAGCCCACCAAGGCGCCGGCCAAGAAGGAAACCAAGAAATAGGTCGCGCGGCGCCCGCCTAGCCAAGCGGCGCATTCAAGATCCAGCGGTGTCCAAACGGGTCGCGGAAGGTCGCAAGCCGCGTGCCCCAGAAGGAATTGGTGGGAGTCGTCTCCGCTTTGCCGCCGAGACCCGTGGCCCGCTCGAATGTCGCATCGACCTGCTCGGCTTCCGCGAACTCGAGGCTGACGGAGACGGTTACCGGCTCGCCGGGAATGGGAATGCGTGTGTTGCCGAATTCGGGAAATGCGTCGGCCAACATCAGCGAGCCGCCGTTAATGATAAGCTCGCAATGCATGATTCGCATCCCGTCGAGAGCCGGCATCAAGGCCTGCTGTTTGGCGTCGAACACCGCCGTATAGAAGGCGATGGCGGCCATGGCCGGCGATACGGTAAGATAGGGCGCGACGGGCGGACGCATGCGCTTCTCCGTGGATCGCAAAAAGCTGCGCGGCGCCTTATATCCGAAGCGACGCGCATTGTTGGGAGTTTCCGCCTAATTTCGTTCCGGGTAAATCGACCGGTTCTATCGAGTTCCGCATGGCCAAGCTTCGCACCCTCTACGACAAGATCTTCGACGACCATGTTGTCGATCGGCAGGAGGACGGCACCTGCCTCATCTATATCGACCGGCATCTGGTGCACGAAGTGACGAGCCCGCAGGCTTTCGAGGGCCTGCGCCTCGCCGGACGTAAGGTGCGTGCCCCGGCGCGTACGCTGGCGGTCGTCGATCACAACGTGCCGACGACCGATCGCTCGCAAGGCATCAGCGATCCGGAAAGCCGCGTTCAGGTCGAGCAGCTCGCTGCCAACGCCCGCGAGTTCGGCATCGATTATTTCCATGCCCAGGATCGCCGCCAAGGCATCGTCCACATCATCGGCCCCGAACAGGGCTTCACTCTGCCGGGCACGACCATCGTCTGCGGCGACAGCCATACTTCGACACATGGCGCCTTCGGCGCGCTCGCGCACGGCATCGGCACGTCGGAGGTCGAGCACGTGCTCGCCACCCAGACGCTGATCCAAGCGAAAGCCAAGAACATGCGCATCGTGGTCGACGGCAAGCCCGGCGACGGCGTATTCGCAAAGGACATCGTGCTCGCCATCATCGGCGAGATCGGTACGGCGGGCGGCACCGGCCACGTCGTCGAATATGCCGGCGAGGCGATCCGCGGCCTGTCGATGGAAGGGCGGATGACCGTCTGCAATATGTCGATCGAAGCGGGCGCCAGGGCCGGCCTCATCGCGCCCGACGCGAAGACCTACGAATTTTTGAAGGATCGTCCCCGCACGCCGCAAGGCGCCGCCTGGGAGGCGGCGCGCCGCTATTGGGATACGCTGCGCTCGGAAGATGGCGCCGAATTCGATAAAGAGATCCGCCTCGATGCCGCCAATCTGCCGCCGCTCGTCACCTGGGGCACGAGTCCGGAGGACGTGATCGCGATCACCGGCCATGTGCCGACGCCGGACGCGGCGCCGAACGAAGCCAAGCGCGCTTCGATCCGCCGGGCGCTCGAATATATGGGGCTATCCGGCGGCGAGAGGATCACCGATCTCGAGATCGACCGCGTGTTCATCGGCTCGTGCACCAACGGCCGCATCGAAGATCTGCGCATCGCCGCCAAGATGGTGGAAGGCAAGAAGGTTGCGGCGCGCGTCGACGCCATGGTCGTGCCCGGGTCCGGCCTCGTCAAGGAACAGGCCGAAGCCGAAGGCCTCGACAAGATCTTCAAGGCGGCGGGGTTTGCATGGCGTGAGCCCGGCTGCTCGATGTGCCTTGCCATGAACCCCGACAAGCTCGCCCCGGGGGAGCGTTGCGCCTCGACTTCGAACCGCAATTTCGAGGGCCGCCAAGGCCATAAAGGCCGCACCCATCTGGTCTCGCCGGCCATGGCGGCGGCGGCGGCCATAGCCGGCCGCTTCGTCGATATCCGCACGTGGCATTGACCAAGAGTCAGCAGGAACGGTCGTAGTGATAGCCCGAAGGGGTGACCGTACCGCTGTAATGGCAGCCGCCCGACATCCCTTCAAAGGCATACCGATCGGGACCGAGCTTCCAGGTCCTGCGCCAATCTTTGCCGACGACATGGCCGCTGGTGTTTTGCCGGTCGCTCGGCGATGGCGACGTCTGGGCCACGGCCGCGCTCGCCAGGACGGACGCCGCGGCGATCAGCATTATTCGCATGGTTCTCCTCCGAGACGAGCTTTGCGCAGTTCGAACAGCGCCGCAACCCTATCCGAGGGCGCGGCGCGGTGAGGATGGCGGCTGCGCAAACCCACGTTTGTCGCCTTTGCGCCTCGTGGGAGCGGGGTTGCGGCGCCGCCAACAATCTTATAGGTCAACCGCTCCGATCCGCTGGGAAGGCCAGGTTTGCGGGCGTGGCGGAACTGGTAGACGCGCCGGACTCAAAATCTGGATAAAAATAGTATTTTATTCTTATTATCAATGTGATAGCGAATCTAACGTTGTTGCACACGACTTACACAAACGGTATTTAGATACCTCACTTGAGGAAGCAACAATGCCGACACACGACCTGATGGGAGGCAAGCTTCATGTCTACAGGCGCGGGGAAAGTCCGTTCTGGCAATGCTCGGCCTATCTCGCCGGGAGGAACTGGCGCATGTCCACCAAAACCGAGAGCTTGGAACATGCGAAGGATATCGCCGAGGACTGGTATCTTGGTTTGCGCGGTAAGGCGCGAGCGGGCGAACTAAAGTCGGGCCCGACTTTCGCAAAGGCAGCCGACAAATTTTTCGCAGAATACGAAATGCTGACCGCCGGGCAACGAAACCCGCGTTATGTTCAGACGCAAAAGGACCGCGTGCGCATACACCTGCTTCCGTTTTTCGGAGGCAAGGTTATTGCCGAAGTCACAGCCGGTCTCGTGCAGGAATACCGCGTCGAACGTTTCAAAGGCGGCCGAAACGGGAAACCGCCGGCGCGCAGCACGTTGCACCAAGAAATCGTCGCCCTGCGCCAGGTGCTCAAATGCGCCTGCCGGCATGGCTGGCTTGAGGCGTTACCGGACCTGTCGGCGCCCTATAAAACCTCGCCTAAGATCGTTCATCGGGGATGGTTTTCGCCGGAAGAGTATCGCAAGCTCTACGATGCGACGCGACGGCGGGCACAAAATCCGAAAAAGGAACGTTATAGGTGGAAGTGCGCGCAGCTGCACGACTACGTGCTCTTCATGGCGAATACCGGGTTGCGCCCGGATGAGGCAAAGCGCCTTGAGTATCGCGACGTGAACATCGTCAAGGACGAGCCCACCGGAGAGGTGATCCTTGAGATTGAGGTGCGCGGCAAGCGGGGGATTGGCTTCTGCAAGAGCATGGCGGGCGCGGTTCTACCGTTCAAACGATTGAAGCAGAGGAATCATCCTCAGCCGACGGATAAACTGTTCGGCGGTAACCTGCGCTCGCTTCTGAACACGATTCTGCAAGAGGAAGGGCTGAAGGTCGATCGCGACGGAAATCAGCGGACGGCCTATAGTTTGCGCCACACCTATGTCTGTTTCCGGCTGATGGAAGGCGCTGACATTTATCAGGTCGCCAAAAACTGCCGGACGAGCGTTGAAATGATCGAAAAATATTATGCCGCCCACCTCAAGAACACGCTCGATGCGGCAGCGATTAACGTGCGAAAGCGGCGTAGCCTCGGAAGAAAACTGAATACGGTTTTGCAGACCTAAACGAGCGAAGCTATAAGCGACCTGTGCCGGTGTGGCGGAATTGGCAGACGCGCACGACTCAAAATCGTGTTCCCCAAAGGAGTGTCGGTTCGACCCCGACCACCGGCACCATTCCCTTTGAACAGCGCGAGTGCCGCCACGTTACGTGGCGGCACCTGCGAGAGCTACTCGTCGCGCTCGGTTGAGCCGCGGCGCGGGTAGCGCGAGCGCCGCGTGGGCGCCGGCTTTTTCGGCGCCTCCATGAGCTCCGCGGCCTCGCGGAGGAGTTGGATCGCGAAGTTGACCTTGCGGGCAATTTGCGACCGCGTGTCTTGCGTAGGCATAGACGTAAGTCGGTTGGCTGCTAAGACGACCTGCCGGAGCACCGCTCCAGCATGAGCGAAGCCTTTGCCGTCGGAAGTCGCCGGGTCAAGAGAAGCGCAGCGACCTTGATGCGCCGAAGCGACGGCTACACTAAAAAGGGCTGTGCGTGCGGAAAGCGAAGCGGGCGCACTGCGAGGGAGTGGTGCCGGTATGGTGGGAAAGCATCGCTATGCTATAATGCTTTCATGACAGCCAAGGTCTTGAAGGAAGTTTTGGAGCGCGTGGAAGCATGGCCACAAGAGGCCCAGGAAGAGCTTGCCGAGATCGCGCGCGAAATCGATGCCGGATTGAAGGGCGTCAAGTACCACGCCGATCCTGAAGAGTTGGCGGGGGTCGACCGCGGGCTGCGCGCCGCTCAAGAAGGACGGTTCGCCAGTGAGGAAGAACTTGAGGCCATACGCTCTAAACACCTTCGTTCATGAAGGTCGTTTACACCGACGAGGCATTGCGAGACCTCGACGGAATCCTGACCTTCATTGGCTTGAACTATCCTTCTGCATCCGTCGGCTTTCAAAGGCGCCTGCGCGCGATTGAATGGCGCATTGGCCGGTGGCCGGAAAGCGGCCAGCAAATCGAGCAGCGCGAAGGCGTGCGTGTGGTCACCTTCACGCGATTTCCATACAAGATCTTTTATCGCGCGACAGAGCGGGAAGTGCAAGTGCTGCACATCCATCATGCGGCGCGCGCCGCCGGATTGGACGATTGATCAAAATAAAAGCCGCCGAGAGTGTCGGCGGCTTTAGTGAGCAGCGAAGAATTTTATCTTCGCCGAGAACTTCGATTGGGATCTTGAGCATTCGACGCCTGGTCCTCGTCGCTCTTCGGCGGCCGCAGGACGATCTTGCATTGTCCGTCACTGGTCGGAATCGGCAATGCTTGCAGGATGACATTAAATCCTTCTCCTGACTGGTGGGGAAAGGCCGCGCCAATCGGAAGCCAATAGTCGTCTTGTCCTTCACGCTTAACGACTGTGTAGGCGCGAAGCATCGGCTTTTGCTGTGTCATTTCGGTTCCTTTCAGGGATAAGTGCGCGTGAGATCAGTTGGTGTGGCGCACATGCGTGCGGATGAGCGCGACCACATCTTCAAGGGTCGCGACCCGCTCGTAGGCGATCTCTTGATCGAGAAGCTGCGGCTCGTTTTCGTCGAGAATGGTGGCGGTCAGTGAGACCCGAATACCGCCATCAAAATGCGATGCGAGCTCGATCCGGAAGAACTCCGGATTGCGAATCACGGGCGAGGCGGCCGCCCTCGGATATATGTCAAGCATCGATTCCTCCGTCTTGCTCCGCCGATGCCCGAAACTTCGGGAGGCGGCGCACAAAACGGAGGGCCGGACTAACTATACACCCGCCCGGAATGCCCACAAACGACGTTTGATTTCGGCCCGGGAAAAGTGAATCCTTGGTGCTCTGGACGTTGGGGGTCAACGGAAATGTATGGGAAGGTCATCGCTGCTGTAGCAGCTTTCGCCGGCTGCATGTCTGTCCTGGGAATGACTTTCGACATCTTCAGGATGGTCGGTCATCCAATCAATCAGAGTGGATTCTTCCCGCTGCTGGTCATTATCGCGGCAATCGCCGTCGTAGCTAGCTTCGGGCGTGAATCGACCCAACCGTGGGTTGAGGTCTGCAGGGTACTCGCTTTCGCTGGCATCGCCTTGATTTTTGCGAATCTATTTGGCCCGATTGGGCTTTTCGCAATCCTTGCGGGCGTGATTGTGGCCTACGGCTACCCCGCGCTTGCCGGGTGGAATTATCTTTTCATTCGGCGCCCCCTTGAGCAGCGGGCGATGAACGAGGAATCTTTTTCCGCCAAACTCAATGCCGACACTGAGCTCGCGGAAGCAATGCTGCGTCATGAGCGAGCACGCGCCGCGCTGGTGGATGCTGAAGATGCCGTCGCAAAGGCCGAACAGACAGAAGGGCTGCGCCGGCCATGGGGTTGACGGCAGCGAAGTGCACCCTGGCGCTGTTCGCGCTCTTAATCGCAATGTGTGTCCCTGCGAAACCGGCTCTTGCCGGCTGGCAGCCCGAAGCTGAGGCGCTATGCGCGGCTCACCAGGGGCCAGCTCTAGATCTCAATGTGAGATACGTGCTGAACGCAGAGACGTGTAGTGCCAACTGCTATAGCTACACGCTCGTGTGCGGGGACGGTGTAAAGTTTCCGGTGGTGTCTCGGTATCCAGCGCGGGCCAGCGAAACTGAAGTTTTCTTTTATGAGAACAGTCTCGCGGCCGTCATAACAAAGCTGCTTCTCTTTAGTGCCGTCGCGTTCTTCGCCTTCGTTGCCACTTTCGGGAGCACGCGACCGCGCGAGCGAGTCAGGTATGAAAATGGCGCGGTTGTCGCGCTGGTGGGCCTCACTCTCTATCTTTGGGGCACCGGCCCAATTGAGGAATATCACTATTCGCTCGGGCGGTTTGTGGATTATACGGTCGGCTCGGTGACGGCATGGGTGGTCGTGCCCGGCTTTGTGATCCTCAATCTCATGTCCTTCGTTCGCGGCTGGAACTACGTTTTCGTTGCACATCCCGCGACGCCGATCGTGAAGCCTGCCGTTCAAGGACAAGCTGCCGATGTCGAAAGGCTCGCGAATATCTTGGTCGAGGGCGCCCACGATGCGGTCGGCCGGCCGACATACCATTATGAGCACCAGGCAGAAAAGGCGCGCGCACTCGCCCAAAAATTAAATCACGATTCGGCTGTTGCCGAAGCGAAAGCTGAGCGCGAGCGTCGCCGCGCCGAACTTGCCGAAGCCGAACAGGCGCTGGCCAAAGCACGCCAGCGACAGGAGGGGAAATCATGAGCGCCGACGATCCCGAGATTGTTCCGCCGGGGCGTTCTGTTGTTGCGGACAACGCCAAACAAGGCATGCCCCGCCTATTCGAAGAAATTACGCCGTCACCGACCGGCGTCATTGCCTCAGCGTTGACGGGCCTCGAAGCCAGCTGGCAGGCGCGCGCATACCGCGAGATCGCGGAGAACATCCGGGCGCAAAAGGACGCGCTTGACGCCGAAACTGCCCGGCGCGAAAGCGCGATCAAACTGCTACGCAAGACCGGCGAGCTCCTCGACATTAAAGAGATCCTTGCGCTCGACAAAGCCGAGCGGGCCGCAGAGCGCGCGGCCAAGTATGCGAGCTTCACCGCCAAGTACGAAAAGATCGAGGATGACCGCGACGAGCGCGCGCATCAACGCGAGCTGATGAAATTGCGACGGAAGCGTGAATTGCAAGAAGCGGAGCGCGATCTCGTTGAGGCGGAGCGTAGGGTCTTTAACTCAGAGCAGGGCTTGGAGAACCAGCGGCGGCTAAAACAACTAAATCTCGAGATTTGGGAGAAGCGCGCTGCGACGGAGCACATGGATGCTGAGAAAGTACGCTTGCTTCTCAACCGCGACATCGATGGAATTAAGGACAACCCCAATCCTGAAACGGGAACGCTCGATGAACTGGTCGAGCTACGTGAGTCTCTGGCGCGAAGCGCGCATGAAGCGGCGGCGAGCGGAGATGTCAGCAAGGCCGATAAATTCCTGCGGCTAGCTCAGGAACTTGATGATTTGGTGGTTGCGACGATGCAAGCGGGAGCAAAAAAAGAAGGCCCCGGCTAAAGCCGGGGCTGGTGAAAAGAGCAACGGGATGATTTCATTTCGATTGGTTGCGCGTGCCGAGGGTTAGCGCAGGGGCACGGGCGGTGGCGATTGCAAGTGTTGCGTCGCCGTTCTTCCTCACGTCGTTCGATTCGCTCCGCGATGCGCAGCCATCGATCATATGGGCCAGTGCGGGCCATAAGCGCCTCCGTTAGGTTCGGAGCTCCCAAGGAATTCGGAAGCTCTTCGCCGTGCGGCGGCGCCATCTCTAAGGGAATTCTATCACGTTTCCCGATTGCGACGAGTAAGGCGGACTATGGGCCGATCAAAAGTGAGGTGGGAAGCATTGCGCGCGGCGGTTCTGTCGCGCAATCAGGCCAATTCGCATCCGTCGCGTGCCCCGCTCGATCGCACAGGCATCGTGCTCGGCCGTAATGAGCAGACGAAAGTGCCGGTTGTCCTATCGGAGCGTGCGCGGCTTGAACACGCGCATTTCATCGGCACGACGGGAGGCGGCAAGAGCCGTGCAATGGAGGCCTGCATCCGTCAGGACATCCTGCACGGTCGCGGCGTATGCGTGATTGATCCGCACGGCAATCATCCCGACAGTTTATACGCCTCGCTTCTGGGATGGCTCGCCAGCAGTGGATATACTAAAGGAGGGGCGCGCGAGCGCACGATTCACCTCATCGATCCCAACGCTCCAACGCATTCTGTCGGATTTAATCCGCTTGCGCTTCCCACGCCGCAAACGGATGTGGCGGTCGTTGCGAAGGCGGCGCTTCAGGCTTTCGAGCGGGTGTGGGGTGATGAGGATACGCAAGCCAAGCCGACCTTGCGGCGCGTCCTTCTCACTACCTTCATTGCGTTGGCCGAGCTTCGCCTGACTCTGGCGGAAGCTGACCTGCTCTATGATCCGGACGACCAGCACCAAATCCGGGCCTGGGCGCTGGCCGCAGTTAAGCATCCATTTGCCAAGTCACAATTGCAGCGTCTTGACCGGTTGGCCGCCGATCGCACGCTGCGGCAAACGTTCGAACTCGAGGTTTTGGGCCCGATCAACCGGCTGACGGAATTTCTGAGCTCGCAACCGATTCGCGCCATTGTCGGCCAAACGGAACGGGCGATCGACCTCTGCCGTGCGCTCGACGAAGGCGATATTGTCCTTGCGAACATCGCCGGCGGCGATCTCGTGGACGAGCAATCCGCCGACATGCTGGGACGATTGTTGACCCGCTATCTACTGTTCCATACGAAGCGGCGCCGCAATCTCGATCGCAGTTGCTTTGTCTATTTGGACGAATGTTACCGATATCTTTCGGGAGACGTGCCCACACTTCTCGCCGAAGCGCGCAAGTACCGTGTGGGCCTCGTCTTAGCGCACCAGTTTCTGGGACAGTTCGGCAAATCGGACGAGCTTTTGCTCGCCGCCGTGCGCAATTGTACGAATCTCAAGGCAGTGTTTCGGCTGCGTGACAATCGAGACGCGGAAGATCTTGCCGAAATGGTCATCCCGCTCGATTTGGAGATGCCGGTCAAACCGCTCGTCCAACCGAAGGTCGTCGGCCACCGCACGCGCCACTTCCACAGTGAAGGCGCCGCCAAGCAACGTTCGACCACGGACTCGCTCACGAAAACGGAAGGGGAGAGCGTTGCCACCACCGAATCATACATCGAGACACTTGCGGAGACATTTGCGGAAGGAGAATCGAGCATGTCTGCGGAAGGGGTGTCGGCTGCGGGAGGTCTCTCGCACTCAAGCATCTCAGGAATGGCGAGCGGCATTTCGACCGGCCAGATGATGACGCCGGCTGAGGGTTGGATGGAGACGCCAGTTGTGTTGGGAGTAAGCGAAGGCGCAAGCACTGTGGCCCACAGCGCAGAGGGGACCGCCGAGTTTTCGATGAAGGGGCGCACCAGCAATAAGGGAAAGGGAAAGAATTCAATGCATGCGACGACAACTGGCTCGGCGCATGGCCAAGCGCTTTCGCGTGGAAAATCGCAGGCACACTCGCAAGGGCGCGGCGTAACGGAAGGGGACAGCACAAGCTATGGCGACCAGGAAGGACTCGAACCGATCATGGCCGATCTGCCCTCCTCGGTTCACAGCAAGGAGAATGTTCTTTCCATGGCTGCACAAACCCTGCGTAACCTCGTGACCGGAACGGCCTTCATCAATTTTGTCGATCAGAGCGGCATGAAGGCGGCGCTCCTCAAGGTTCCCGAAGTGAAGAGTTTTGCGCCGGAACGGGCTGCGTTTGAGATTCTGCGGGCTCGCGTTCTTGCCGACAGTC
>JASHSW010000032.1 GCA_030038595.1 Methylovirgula sp. | reverse complement strand
AGCGCCGCGCTCCTGGCGCTCATCGGCATTGGGCTCGATACCGCCTTCACCGACGCGGCGAGTTGGCTTGCTTGGCTGCGCAGCCCCAACCAAGGGCTCGTTTCGCTCGCCAACGGGATCGAAACCCATATCGGCTGGCTTACGCTCGCCGCGAAACTTGCCTACGCTGGCGCGGCGCTCGCGCTGGCCGCCAATCTCTGGCGCGGCGTTCGGCTGCTGCGGCCGCTGTTTCGCGGCGTAAGCCTGCTCGGCACCGATGTCGCGGAGCGGCGCCGCGCCCTCGATGCGCTCTACGCGCACCAGATGCGGCGCGTCGACGGGCTGGAAGCGGATGTCGAGCTTGCCGCCCGGCGAGCCGGCGAGGCAGATCGGCGCGCCAGCGCGTCGGGCCGTGCCGAAGCAGAACCTTCGCCGTTCGCCGACCCGACGCCGAGAGGGCAGGCGGATCGTTTCTTTGCTGCACTCGGCGCGTTCCTGCAGGGCGTCCGGCGCGCCGGCACGTCCGGCCTGAGTTCGGTGCCGCAGCGGCTGGTCATCGCGCTCGACGAGATCGACGCCCTGCCGCCAGAAAAGGTTCGGCCGCTTCTCGAAACGGTACACCGCGCCTTTGCCAATGCCGGAATCGTAACGCTGATCGCGGCCGATCCGGCCCGAATCCGAGCCGAGGTCGCGGCCCTCGAGAAGTGGATCCAGGTGCCGTTCCGCATCGATGCCGCGGAAGCGCCCGATCACGCCGCCTATGTCGCACAGATTGTCGGAAAGCCCGACGCCGAAGAAACAATCCGTGCCGAACCCATCGACTGGTCGATGTCGAGCGCCGAATCAATTCTGCTCGCGGAGCTCGCGCCTTTGGCGGGCGGCTCGCCGCGTGCGGTGAAGCGCTTCGTGAACCTTTATCGCATCGCCCGCGTGCAAGCGCCCGATCACAAAGGCGTGCTTGCGTTGATGCTCGCTTTGGAACAGGGCGGCACGGGGAGCGAAATCGCGGCGGTTCGCGAGGGGCTCGCTGACGGCGAATCGGGCGCGGATCTGGCGTTCCCGCACGGTACGCCGCGGCTTTTTTCGGCGCTGCGGACAATCGAGTCGCAGGGCAAGGTGAGCGTCGAGTCGGCGCGCCGTGCCGCGGCCGTCGCCGCAAAATATTCTTTTCGTGCGTAGAGCCGCGGTCGAAAGGCCGGGAATACGGTTCGCAGCCCGCCTCGTCAATTCCCAAATTGTCGGCGCCGCTGGGCGCAAAGACGATTAAGTCTTGCCCGGCGCGCCGCAAATGTGCAGTCTGCATGGCACGCAACAGTCATCTCACGATGAGGGCTGAAGAAGTACAGCGCGTGTGAAGCGACGCTGTCACAAAAATGTAAGATGGGGAGGTGCAATGAGCACGTTCGGTTCTGCTGCCGGCATGCCTGCGGCCGGAGGAAGCTATCTCGATCGCGAGCGCACCGTTGCGGGTCCGCGATTTAACCGCTGGCTCGTGCCGCCGGCGGCGCTGGCGATTCATCTCAGCATCGGCATGGCCTATGGCATGTCGGTGTTCTGGAAGCCGATGGCACATCTCATCGAGAGTCCGCCGGCCTCCTGCGCCGGTCAGGACTTCTTCGGTCAATTGGTCACGACGAGCTGCAACTGGTCGATTCCGACCGTCACGCCGGTCTTCGAGATCTTCATCGCCGTGCTTGGAATCGCCGCCGCCATCTGGGGCGGTTGGCTGGAGCATGCCGGTCCGCGCAAGGCGGGTGTCATTGCGGCGTTATGCTGGGGCGGTGGCCTGGTCCTGGTCGGATTCGGCGTTTCGATCCACCAGCTCTGGCTGATCTATCTGGCGGCCGTTCTCGCCGGCGTCGGACAGGGTCTCGGCTACATCACGCCGGTATCGACCTTGATCAAATGGTTCCCGGATCGCCGCGGCATGGCGACGGGCTTTGCGATCATGGGCTACGGCGGCGGCGCGATGATCGGTGCGCCTCTCGCCGTCTGGTTGATGCATCATTTGGGTGCTTCCGGGACGCTCGATGTCGCCCACACGTTGATGATCCTGGGCGTCATTTATTTTATCGCCATGAGCTTGGGGGCGCTTGGCTTCCGCGTGCCGCCGACCGGCTGGCATCCGGTCGGCTACGTACCGAGCGCGACCAATGGCGGCAGGGGAATGATCACCAGCGGCAACGTCCATTTGGAGCGCGCCTGGAGAACACCGCAGTTCTGGCTGATCTGGGGCGTGCTGTGCCTGAACGTCACCGCCGGGATTGGCGTGATCTCGATGGCGAGCCCGATGTTGACCGATATATTCGGAGCCAAATTGGTCGGCGCCCAGTCCGCCGCGGTCTTGAGCGCGGCGCAGACGGCGGCGATCGCCGCGGCGGCAGCGGGTCTTGTCGGTCTGATCAGTCTGTTCAACTCGCTGGGCCGTATCTTCTGGGCTTCGCTGTCGGACAAGATCGGCCGCAAGAACATGTATTACTCGATCTTCGTAATCGGGATCGTTCTCTATAGCCTGCTGCCCACATGGGGCCATTTGGGTCTGCCGGCGTTGTTCGTCGCGTCGATCTGCATCATCCTCAGCATGTATGGGGGTGGATTCTCGACGGTTCCCGCCTATCTCGCCGATATCTTCGGTCCGCAGATGGTGGGGGCGATCCACGGGCGGCTGATCACGGCGTGGTCGGTGGCGGGCGTGGCCGGCCCGTTCCTGATCGCCAATTTGCGC
>JASHSW010000240.1 GCA_030038595.1 Methylovirgula sp. | reverse complement strand
GCGTAGCCCTCTGGGCGCCGGCAAGCGCCATCGAATCTTCGGCAGGCAGCACGCCGGCTTCGTGGAAAAAAGGGATGAGCCCGAGCGCCGGCCAAGATGTGCGGCTCTCGATGAACTTCATGCCTTGAGAAAAAAGGTTCGGATCGCCGCGGAACTTATTGACGAGAAACCCTTCGATCATCACCGCGTCCTCGGCCGCGACGACTTCCTTCGTGCCCACAATCTGGGCGATGACGCCGCCGCGGTCGATGTCGCCGATAAGGACGACCGGAACATCGGCGACCCGCGCAAACCCCATGTTGGCGATGTCGTTCGCGCGCAGATTGACCTCGGCCGCGCTCCCCGCCCCTTCGATAAGCACCAAATCGGCCTCGGCCTTCAGCCGGCCGAAGCTTTCTAGCACGGCGTTGAGCAGTTTCGGCTTATAGGCTTGGAAATCGGCCGCGCCCGCCTGCCCGATCAGGCGGCCCTTGACGATGATCTGCGCGCTCCCGCGCTGCGGCTTCAAGAGCACCGGGTTCATGTCGGAAATGGCCGCAACATCGCAGGCCTGCGCTTGCAGCGCCTGAGCGCGGCCGATCTCGCCGCCGTCGGCCGTCACCGCCGCGTTGTTCGACATATTCTGCGGTTTGAACGGCCGTACGTTGAGCCCGTGCCGCGTAAAGGCGCGGCAGAGCCCGGCGACGATGAGCGATTTGCCGACTTCCGAGCCGGTGCCTTGGAACATCAGCGCCTTGGCGCTCAAAACTCAATCCCCGCCTGGGCCCGCACGCCGGCCTGATAGGGATGTTTGACGAGAGTCATCTCGGTCACGAGGTCGGCGGCCTCGATGAGTTCGGGCTTGGCGTTGCGGCCGGTGACCACGACATGAAGATCCGCGCGGCGGGCTTTGAGTGCGCCGACCACTTCGTCGAGCGGCAGATAATTGTAGCGCAGCGCGATGTTCAATTCGTCGAGCAGCAGCAGGCGGATCTTCGGATCGTCCATCAGCGCGCGCGCCTTGGCCCAGCCCGCTTCCGCGGCGCGAATATCCCTCGCGCGATCCTGCGTCTCCCAGGTGAACCCCTCGCCCATCACGTGCCAGGCGACGAGATCGCCGAATTTTGCGACCGCGGCGCGTTCGCCCGTCTCCCAGGTTCCTTTGATGAACTGCACGACGCCGACATGCCAGCCGTGCCCGAGCGCCCGCATCAGAAGCCCGAATCCGGCCGTCGATTTGCCCTTGCCGGCGCCGGTGTGGACGATCAGCAGGCCCTTCTCGGCGATCGTCCGGCTGGCGACCGCCGCGTCCTGCAACGCCTTGCGTTTTGCCATCTTGGCGCGGTAGCGCGCCGCCTCGTCGATCGTATCTGTCATGGGCCGCTCGTTGGGGCAGCCGAATGGCCGCCTAGTCTCGGTGTCCGGTCAGATGATACCAGGCCGATTGCAGCGCGGCTTCCATTTTGCTGAACCGCAGATTCGCCTCGTCCCAATTGACAAGCGGGCAACCGACGCCGCCGGCTGGACAGACCGGCGCACGGCCCGCATCCGCCACATAGGCCACGAGAATCGTCAGCAAAATTCCCAGGATGACACCCAAAAGCACACGCATTGCGCCCTCCCCTCACCCCAACGGCCGCAGCTTACGAGCTGATCTTGCAAAACCGAAGGAACTTAGCGCGCCGGCGGCCGAAAGCGAACTTGCGACGCAAGGCGCGGCTAGGCGAAAAGGGCGAGCTTCTCGGCGGTCGAGAGCCGGTCGAGCCGCGCCAGGGCGGCGGGCCCCTCCTCCAGCGAAGGGGGCCTTAGTTCCGGCGGCTCCGGGGGCGGCTCCGGCAAGGTCGCAACCGCCGGCCGATCTGGCTCCGGGTTCGGCTCGGGCAAAGCCTTCGGGCGAATCGATTCCGATACCGCCGGAGCTTGGTTCAGCCGCAGCAGACCGGAGACCGCGCGCGCTTGCATTTCGACCTCGGCGCACAGCCGCTCGTCGAGGCCGCGCCGGCGCATTTCCTCGCCTGCCCGGTTGAGGCTCTGCGCAACCTCTTTGAGCCGTTGCACGAGCAGGCGGATCGATGGATCGGCCGGCGTCGCCTGCTGCTCGCGCACGGTCTGCTCGAGCTTGGCGATTGCATCGAGCATCTGCCGCGTCTCGTCGGCGCGGCCGCGGCGCGCGAATTCGGCCAGGAACCAGCGCCCGCGCACGGTCTCCATCACCGCGGCCTCGATGGCCTCGTAGTCGGCTTCGCTTATCCCTTCGGGCGGCGCAATCATCGCGGGATCCGAATCAGCAGAATCAACAGTTTGCGCCGCGTCGATCCGAAATCAAGCGGCGGGCGCGCTCCTGCCGCGGAGGTCTTCCGGGAGCGCGCCTTGCTTCCCATATGAAGCGCATGCCTTACCCCGAATATTTTCCCGAACCGACCTTTTTGCTGGATGGCTCCGGCGAGCCGCTCTCCGGCGCTGCGCCCATTGTCTCGGCCGAAGACGCGGCGCTGCTCGATACCTATTCGCGCACCGTCACGGAAGTCGTTGAGCGCGTCTCGCCGAGCGTGGTGCGCCTCGACATCCGGCATGGAGACGGCCGGCGCGGCGGCGCGGGCTCCGGCGTCATCGTGTCCCCGGATGGGTTGATCCTCACCAACAGCCATGTCGTGCAGGGTGCCAAACGCGCCGAGGTCTCGACACTCGACGGTCGCCTACTCTCGGCGCGCGTCCTCGGCGACGATCCGGATACCGATCTGGCGCTCGTCCGCGTTGATGAGAACACGACGCTGCCCGCCGCCAGTGTCGGCGATTCCAAGAAATTGCGGCCGGGGGAGATCGCGATAGCCATCGGCAACCCGCTCGGCTTTGAGGCAAGCGTCACGGCGGGGATCATCTCGGCGCTTGGCCGGTCCCTGCGCGCCAAGTCCGGCCGCGTCATCGACGACGTGATCCAGACCGACGCGGCGCTGAACCCCGGCAATTCCGGCGGCCCGCTCGTCTCCTCGCGCGGCGAGGTCGTCGGCATCAACACCGCGATGATCGCCGGCGCACAGGGAATTTGTTTCGCGGTCGCCGCCAACACCGCCCGGTTCGTGCTCGGCGAGATCATCCGGCACGGGCGGGTGCGTCGCGCCCGGTTGGGAATCGGCGGCGGAACGGTCGCTCTGCCGCGCCGGATTGCGCTGCGCCTCGGCCTCGATCAAGCGACCGGTGCAGTGGTGACCAGCGTCGATCAGGACGGACCGGCCAGCGAGGCCGGAATCCTGACCGGCGACATCGTGCTTGCCGTCGACGGCGCCCCGGTGAGCGGCGCGGACGATCTCGTTCGCCTGCTCGATTCCGACAAGATCGGCCGCACCATTCCGCTCGACATTTTGCGGCGTTCGGAAAAACGGCGGTTCTGGGTGGCGCTTCAGGAGCGGTAATGGCCGCCCCTTCGGTCAGACTGCAAAGGCGAGCGAAATCGGCAGCCTAGTTGTTTGGCTTTTCGACTTCCTGCGTGCCGTCCGCATTGGTGATGAGCTTCGACCCATCCGGATTGATCCGCACCGAGGAACCGTCCGCGTTTTTGATGATCTCGGTGCCGTCCGGCTTGTCTTCGATGGAAGACTTGTCCGGGTTGGTGACGATTTTCGTCCCGTCCGGACGCGTTTCGACCGAAGATTTGTCGGGGTTCCTGACGATCTGCGTGCCGTCCGGACGCGTTTCGACCGAAGATCCGTCGGTGTTGGTGACGATTTTGCTCCCGTCGTCACGGGTTTCGACCGAAGATCCGTCGGCGTTTCTGACAATCGTATTGGCGGCGGCGAGGCTCGCGGCCATCATCAGCGCGATCGCCGTGAGCGCAAGCGATCGACCCGCTGCCGCGCCATGACTCCCGATGCGCATGCCTATCGCCTCCGCGGCGGCTCAAGGATCCTAATATTCCACGGGCTCGCCGGCTTTTTGCCAAGCCAGCATGCCGCCCCCGAAATGCGCCCGGATGTCGTCGCGCCCGGCTGCTTGCGCAAGACCGAGGGCGGTGATCGAGCGATTGCCGGAGCGGCAGGAGAGTACGATCCTTTTGCCCGGCGCGGCTTCCGGCAAAGCCGCGGGATCGAAGCTCTGCAGCGGGTTGAGTTCCGAGCCCGGAATATGGCCCGCCGCATATTCATGCGGCTCACGCACGTCGACGAGAACGATCGAACCGTCCGAAAGGCCTTGCTTCAATTCGGCGAGCGTCACGTCTTCGACCACCGGCGCGCCCATGCGTTCCTTCCCGCCTCCGTCGAGGCTGCCTCACAAGAATCCCACGCAGGATACAGTTAATTTATCCAGTCGCCGGATTATCGGGCAAACAATATGCACCCCCGCCGTGCCCGGCAAGACCTCGATGGACGAACCGTCCTTGACGCGCCGGGCCGCGCAAGGAACAAGCGGGGGCGCCGGAGAACCAAGCTTGCGTCGCAAATATTACCTGCTGGACGTATTCAGCGACCGGGCGCTTGCCGGCAATCCTCTTGCCGCGGTGGTCGATTGCGACGGCCTCGATACCGCGACGATGCAGAGGATCGCCGCCGAGTTCAATCTCTCCGAGACGATCTTTCTCTTCGAGCCGCGCGATCCGGTGAACACGGCGCGTCTGCGTATCTTTACGCCCAAGGCCGAACTTGCCTTCGCCGGTCATCCGACGATCGGCGCCGCGGTTCTCCTCGGCGAATTGCGCGGGCGCGAATTGTTGCGGACGCAGGACGTGCGCGTCGTGCTCGAAGAAAATATCGGCGGCATCGTCTGCATCGTTCGCCATCGCCCCGGCAAGGGCAGGCAGGCACATTTCGGCGTGCCGAAACTGCCGGCCCCGGCCGGCGTACCGCAGAGCAACGATCGCCTCGCCGCCGCTCTCGGGATCGCGGCGCACGAGATTGGTTTCGAGCGGCATGTGCCGGCGATCTACTCGGCCGGCACGCCCTTCACGTTCATTCCCATTGCGAGCCTCGCCGCCGTGGCGCGGGCGCAACCGCGCGCTGCTCTGTTCGGGGCGGCGTTGGCGCCCGTCGAAGCGGCGTTTCTCTACACGCGCGAGACTGTCGATCCGCAACACGATTTTCACGCCCGCATGTTTGCGCCTTCGCTCGGCATTACCGAAGATCCGGCGACCGGCTCGGCGGCGGCCGCATTTGCCGGCGCGTTGATGGCGTTCGAAGACGTGCCGGACGGCAGTCGCGCACTGACCATCGAACAAGGCTATGAGATCGACCGGCCGAGCCGCATCGTTCTCAGCCTCGAAGTCGAGCGCGGCGCGCTCAACGAGGCTTCGGTCGGCGGCAACGCGGTGATCGTGGCAGAAGGATTTCTCGACCTATGAATTTTGCCGCGCCGCGCATCGAAGAGATCTCGACGATCGAGTTCCGCCTTGAGCGGGTGCCCTGGCCATTCGCGAGCGCTCGCGCCCAAGACGTCGAGGCGCATTGGGCGCGGCTCGTGAGTCGCCACCCGGATCACTATAATGGCCGCGTTCTTCTGATGCGCGACGTCAACGTCGTCGCAACCCCGAGCGGACGCAGACTCGAAGGCCGCTGCTTCGTCGCTGAGTACAAGGCGTTTCTTGCCTGGCGCGACTTCGGCTTTCCGGACCGCGCGATCAGCAACGCATTTGCCATGGCGGTGCTGCGCTCCGCCGACGGCGCTTTTGTGCTCGGCGAAATGGGGCAGACGACCGCCAACGCGGGGCAGATTTATTTTCCTGCCGGAACGCCGGAACCCGACGATCTCGTCGGCGGGCGGGTGGATCTCGAAAGGAGCGTGCGGCGCGAGCTGGAGGAGGAAACCGGAATCCGCGCCGCCGAGATTACCTTTGAGGAAGGCTGGACCGTCGTCTTCCAGGGTCAGCGCATCGCCTGCATGAAGACGGCGCGTTCGGCGCATTCGGCCGCCGAACTCGTGGCGCGGGGAGCATCGTTCATAGCAAGCGAAAAACAGCCCGAACTTGCGCGCCTGATCGCGGTTTCCGGGGTTGGCGATCTCGACGACAAGCGCATGCCCGATTTCATCCAGACCTATCTGCGCCACGCTCTGCCGGCTTGAGTCTACCTCGTTACGCGAGCCGGACTTAGACGTGGTATCCGTGCCGGTCCTCCGAGGCGCGCACGAGATTGAGCGCTTCCTGGTTGTGGCCGGCCGCACATGCCGCGACGGCTTCTTTCAGCTCACCCTCGATGGCGATGAAAACCGAATCGTTTACGTTACCGGTCTGGTGATCGGTGGAGAGCACGAATTGGTAGCGATTGATTTTGTCGGTGCACGCGGCGCCAGGCGGCAGACCGGAAAGATCCACGGCCGCCTGGGGAGGCGGCGGCGGCGGTGCAGAGGCGACCGGCGCATCCTGGTTGCAGCCGCAAAGCGCCAGGGTTAAGGCGGCCAATGGCCAAGCCGAGCGATGCATGCAATTTCTCTCCGTCGTTGCGCGACTCGGGTCACGGAAGTTGAGACGATCCGCCGCGCGTCGGTCAAGCCAAGTCGGCGTGAATCGGGACACTTTGCGCATGTTTGCGGACCGATCGGCGGTTGACAAGACCGGGCGACATTCCCATTGTCCCGCCCAAGAATCGGCGATGGAGTCCCGCCGGGTAAATGCCCTCAGGGCTGATGACTCCTGCTTTCGTCTTCGGACGGCAGGAGATCTGCATGCGAAGCCCTGAACGGTCTCGGATGATGTTTGCTGTTTGCTCGCGTTCCACGTGGCGAGGGCAATTTTGATGCGCGTCGTCCTGCTGCAGGTCGCCCAAGTTCTGACGGTGTTGATTCTCTCGCCGCTGATTCAGGGCATCATTCTGCAATTTGAGGAGCGCGTGCAACGCGCCAAGGGACCGGGGGTCTTCCAGCCCTATCGCGACCTGTGGAAGCTTTTCCACAAGAGCATCGTTTTGCCGGAGACGGCATCGTGGCTGTTCTGGGCGGCGCCGGTGGTCGCCTTCACCTGCATGCTCACCGTGCCGATTCTCATTCCGGTACTGACCAATTTCCCGCTGCCGGAATCGAACATGGGCGACATTCTGGGCGGCGGCCTGATCCTCACGCTCGGTTCGTTCATGATCATCTTGGCGGGGCTCGACACATCGAGCGCCTACGGCGGCATCGGCTCAAGCCGCGCCGTGATGGTTTCGATTCTCGCCGAGCCGACGTTGATCCTCGTCTTCGTGGGAATCACGCTGCTCGCCAAGGCGATGCTGCCGTTCGTCGTCAACCATCTGCTCGTTTCGAGCTGGGCGGTCTACTGGAGCCCGGCACATCTCTTTTTGGTCGCGGCGTTCTTCATTCTACTGCTCGTCGAGACCGACCGCATGCCGATTCATTCGAGTACGCATATCGAAGTATACATGATCGACGAGGCGCGGATTCTCGAATATTCGGGCCCGCTGCTCGGCCTCCTCAAATGGGCCGCGGCGATGAAGCAGTTCATTCTCTACACGATCTTCTGCAATGTGCTGATCCTGCCTTGGGCGCTCTCGATCCGAGGCACGGCGCTCGGCGCGGCCGGTGCCGCGCTCGGCCTGGTGATCAAGTTTACCGTTGTCGCCGGCGCGGTGGCCATCGTCGAGACCAGCCAATCGCGGCTGCGTTTCTACCGCTATCAGGAGCCGCTTGCCGCGTCGTTTCTGCTTGCCGTTCTTTCGATCGTTGGAACGCAACTGAGCTAGCGGCCAATGTTCATCCAACATCTCGATCCGCTTGCCGCTTCGCTCTTCAGCCTGCTTGCCATTGCGAGTTTGCTGCTTTCCTTCGTCATGCTGGGGTCGCGCTGGCTGCAGAACTACCTCTACGCCTTCGCGGCGGAGTCGTGGATGATCGCTGCAATTTCGGCCGCCGTCGGTTTCTACGGCAAGTATCCGGAGCTGTATCTGATCGCGATTCTGACGGCGTTGTTCCGTGGCCTGCTGCTTCCCTATCTCTTGTGGCGGATCATTCGCCGGCTTGACGTCGACCGCGAAATCCATGTTTCCGTCCAGCCCAGCACCACGCTGGTCATCGGCGCGTTGTTCGTGATGCTGGCGCTGTCGATTTCCTTTCGAATCGCGAGCGGGCTTCACCTCGAACTCACCGTCGCCGTGCTGGCGTTGACGGTGATGCTCTCGATGAAGCTCATCGGCTTTTTGATTCTCGCGGTCCGCTACGAAGCAATCAGCCAGATCCTCGGATTGCTGGTGCTCGAGAACGGCATTTTCCTCGGCTCGCAGGTGCTCGTGCCCGGCATGCCGCTGTTAATCGAGGTGGTGATTCTGTTCGACCTCCTCATCGTCGTCGCCTGCTTCGGAGTGCTCGTGCGCTTTCTTTTGACGCGCGTCGGAACGACGAGCAGTCTGCATCTCAAGCGGCTGGTCGGATGATGATTGCTACCCTGATCTTCGCGCTGCCGCTCGCTCCGCTCGTAGCCGTAGTAGGTTGCCTGCTTACCAGGCAGGCGCGTATTGCCGAGCGGCTCAACCTGCTTGCGGCGATCGCAGTCTTTGGTTGCGCCGCGCCGCTGCCGTTTCTGATCGACGGCCGCGCACAGACCTTCTGGAGCGATTACGTCGTTATCGACCGCGCCGGCGCTTGGGTCATCCTATGCACCGCAATCGTCTACCTTCTCGCCTCGGTCTATGCGATCGGCTACATGCGGCTTCTCGACGAAGACAAACGCCTATACCTGTTCTATGCGCTGTTCGCTGGCTTTGGATTGACCACCTTGGTCGCGCCGCTGATGAACAACGTCGGACTCTATTGGATCGCAATCGAACTCACGACGCTGGTCAGCACTTTCCTGGTCGCCTTCGAGAACGTCGCCGAAAGCATCGAGGCCGCTTGGAAATACATCATGGTCGTATCGGCCGGCATCAGCCTCGCGCTGCTCGGCACGGTGCTCTTCTATTTCGCCGGAACGTCGGTTCTAGGTCCAACCTACGCGATGACCTGGGCAGCCCTCACCAACGCGGCGCCGCAGATGAGCTCCGTGCTGGTTACGATCGCTTTTCTTCTCGTGCTCGTCGGTTATGGAACAAAGGTCGGCCTGGCGCCGATGCACAGTTGGCTGCCTGACGCGCATAGCGAAAGCCCGGCGCCCGTCTCAGCCATGTTGTCGGGAGCGCTGTTGAACACGGCGATGATAGGCATCGTCCGTTTCCTGCGGATAACGCGCGCCGCCAATCTCGGCGAGCTTCCGGCGCTCTCGCTGGTCTGGCTCGGTGCGTTGTCGTTGTTCATCGGCGCCCTGTTCATCGTCCGCCAGCAGGGCGTCAAACGGCTTATGGCTTATTCGAGCATCGAACACATGGGGGTGATCGCGCTCGGCTTCGGATTTGGCGGCGTGCTCGGCACCGCCGGCGCTCTCTACCACATGCTCAACCATTCGCTGAACAAGTCGCTCATGTTCTTCGGCGCCGGAAACATCATGCGCAGCTACGGTACCAAGGAAATCGAAAACATCGCCGGAGTCGGACGACGGCTGCCGACCATTGGGGCGCTCTGGCTTGCCGGCGCGATCGGCATCACCGGCGCGCCGCCGTTCGGCCCGTTCATCGGCGAATTCACCATCATGCGCGCTGGGATGAGGCCTTCCTTCTCGTGGGCGGT
>JASHSW010000239.1 GCA_030038595.1 Methylovirgula sp. | reverse complement strand
GCTTCGGCCGACTATAGTGCGCGCCTTCGCGGGCGGCGATCGCGTCTCGAAGGCCGCGGGCCGAGGAGGCCAGCCGCGCGGGCTCAACGCGGTATTGGCCAGCCAAGCTCCCCGCAAAATTCATCCGGAGGGGTGGCCGAGTGGTTGAAGGCGCACGCCTGGAAAGTGTGTATAGGGGAAACCCTATCGCGGGTTCGAATCCCGCTCCCTCCGCCACCTATCGGTGATCGGCGAAGCGCCGCAGAAGCACCGAAGGACTAGTTCTCGTGCCCGCTTCCGCCGCCGCTTCCGTCCTATTTGTCGAGTAGCTCCGCGAGGCTCGCCGCGTAGGCGCTCCTCGACATTCCCGCAATGATTTGCCGCATTTCTTTTTCCGAGATCCACCCCGCCGTATAGGCGATCTCCTCGGGACTGGCGATGAGGCTGCCTTGGCGCGTTTCGACGGTTTTGATGAATTCGGCCGCCTCCACCAAAGAATCCGGCGTGCCTGTGTCCAACCAGGCAAAGCCTCTGCCCATCTTCTTCACGGTGAGCCCGCCGCACGCCAGATAGGCATGGTTCAAATCGGTTATTTCGAGCTCGCCGCGCGCCGAAGGTTTCAGCTTGGCGGCAAATTCGGGGGCGCGCGCATCGTAGAGATAGAGTCCGGTCACCGCCCAATTCGAGCGCGGCGCGCGCGGCTTTTCTTCGATTGACCGCGGCCGACCGGTTTCGTCGAATTCGACGACGCCGTAGCGCTCGGGATCTTTGACGCGATAGGCGAAGATCGTTGCGCCGACCTCGTTCTGTGTCGCAGATCTCAAAAGCTCCGGCAGGCCGTGGCCGAAAAACACGTTGTCTCCCAAGATGAGCGCGGAACGGTCGCCGCTCACGAAATCGGCCGCAATGATGTAGGCCTGCGCCACGCCTTCCGGGCGCGGCTGCTCGGCATAGCAAAGCTTGATCCCCCATTGCGATCCATTGCCGAGCAGCCGTCGGAAGAGCGGCAGATCGGTCGGCGTCGAGATGATCAAAATCTCCCGTATGCCGGCCAGCATCAGCGTCGACAAAGGATAATAGATCATCGGCTTGTCGTAGATGGGCAGCAGCTGCTTGGAGACGACCTGCGTGATCGGGTGCAGTCGCGTGGCGTGGCCGCCGGCGAGAATGATGCCGCGCATGACGGGCCCTAACCGGATTGCAGCAGGCGGGCGACCACCGCGGGAAGCGAGTCGCGCCACGACGGAAGAGAAACGCCGTAGCTCTCGTGCAATTTGCCGGTATCGAGCCGCGTATTCATCGGTCGGCGCGCCGCAGTCGGGTATCGGTCCGTCGCAATCGGTGTGATCCCAACGCGAGGCCGGCCGTGGCGTTCGGCTTCCGCGCAGATCGCCGCGGCGAAATCAGCCCAACTTGTATCGCTGGCGCCCGCCATATGAAAAATTCCGAAAAGCCGATTTTCGTCCGGGTGCGCTTTCAGGTGAGAGCAGATTGCAAGGACCGCATCGGCGATATCAAGCGCCGAACTAGGCTGTCCGAATTGATCGGCAACGACGCGGATGTGGTCTTGCGCATCGCCGAGGCGAAGTATGGTCCGCACGAAGTTTGTACCAAACGGACTATAGACCCATGCGGTTCGCAGGATGACATGTTTACGGGTCGCCTTTTGCACCGCCTGTTCACCGGCAAGTTTCGAACGGCCGTACGCATTGATCGGTCGAGGCGTATCGCATTCCCGATAGGGGCGTTCGAAGTTGCCATCGAAGACATAGTCTGTCGAGAACTGAATGACGGGAACCCCGAGCCGATTGCCGGCATCGGCAACGTTTCCGGCGCCGAACCCATTGATCCGCTGCGCAAGCGCTTCCTCGGACTCGGCTTTATCGACGGCGGTATAGGCGCCGGCGTTGACGATGATATCGGGTGCGGCGGACTCGAAAGCCGGGAGGATGGTCGCCGGTTCGGCGAGATCGAGGCGCGGACGTCCGAGCGGCACGACCTCGGCGCCGCACCCGGCGGCGCGTTCGGCAAGCGCTCGGGCGACTTGGCCCCGCGATCCGGTAACGGCTATGCGCATGTCAGTCGAAATATCCCGGCAAATCGGCGAGGCGCGGATGTTTGCGATCTTTGTCGGAAAGGATCGCTCGCTCTGCGTCGATCCCCCAGTTGATGCCTAGCGCCGGATCGTCCCAAGCGAGCCCGCGATCATGTTCCGGCGCGTAGTAATTCGTCACCTTGTAAAGAATTTCGGTATCCGGTTCCAGTGTCAGATAGCCGTGCGCGAAGCCGACGGGTATGAGAATCTGTCTCCAATTTTCCGCGGAAAGCTCGATGGCGCTATGCCGGCCGAAAGTCGGGGAGGATTTTCGCAAATCCACCGCTACATCGAGGAGGCGGCCGTGCGTCACGCGCACCAGTTTAGCCTGCGCAAAAGGGGGCGATTGAAAATGCAGCCCGCGCAAGGTTGCCGGATCGGCGGAGAAGACGAGGTTGTCTTGAACGAAGTCGAAGTCGAGACCATGGTCGACGAATGCGCGACGCACGTAAACTTCGGAAAGAAAACCGCGCCGATCCGCTAGTTTGTCGGCGCGGATGATCTTGACGTCCGCTATCTCCGCGTTCTCGACGGTAAGCATGGATGCCCGACAATCAGACGGCCAAGCCGAGCCGTCCGCCGCGATAATTTGCGGCGCGGATCGCCTCCCACCAAGGGCGGTTGGCAAGATACCATTCGACGGTCTTGCGCAGACCGCTGTCGAAATCGTGGGTCGGCCGCCAGCCGAGTTCGCTCTTGATCCGCCGTGCGTCGATCGCATAGCGCAGGTCATGTCCAGGCCGATCCGGAACGAAGCTGATAAGGTTGCGGCGCGGTGCCTGCCCGGCGGGCGGCGCAAGTTCGTCCACGAGGTCGCAGATCGCTTCCACGACTTCGACGTTGCGCCGCTCGTCGGCGGCGCCGACGTTGTAGACGGCACCCGGACCGCCATGCAGCGCGGCGAGCAGAAGTGCTTCGGCGTGATCTTCGACAAACAGCCAATCGCGAACGTTGTCGCCGCGGCCGTAGACCGGAAGAGCGCGGCCTTCCAGCGCGTTGATGATCGTCAGCGGGATGAGCTTTTCGGGGAAATGATAAGGGCC
>JASHSW010000031.1 GCA_030038595.1 Methylovirgula sp. | reverse complement strand
GATTTCCATACTTCGGAGCCGCCTCGCGTCTTCCGACGCGGCTAGGCGGCATGCGGGCATTTCCCAGTTCCGCGATCTGCTCTATGCTGGCGGCATGCGTACGTTAACGCCGCACAAATTTTCGCCGCGCCCGGGCGAAGTCGTTTCGGGGACGGAGCACGGCCAAGGCAGCGAGGCCGAACCGCCGCGTCTCGGCGTCGTGCGCGGCCGCCGGTTTCGCGCCGTACCACTGCGCATCATACTGCCCAATCTCGTTACGCTTCTCGCCCTTTCGATCGGTCTCACCAGCATCCGGTTCGCCGTCGAAGGCCAGTTCGAACTGGCCGTGCTGGCCGTCATCGTCGCGGCGATCTTGGACGGGCTCGACGGACGGTTGGCGCGCGTTCTGCGCGGCACGTCGCGGTTCGGCGCGGAACTCGATTCGCTTGCCGACTTCGTCGATTTCGGCGTCGCTCCCGGACTGATCCTCTACTTCTGGAATTTGCACCAGATGAAGAGTCTCGGCTGGTTCGCCGCGCTGGTTTTTGCGATCGCCTGCGCGCTGCGTCTGGCGCGCTTCAACGTCATGTCGGAGGATCCGAACCAGCCGGCTTGGCGGGTGCATTTCTTTACCGGTATGCCGGCCCCGGCCGGGGCGGTCGTCGGCCTGCTGCCCGTCTATCTCAATCTTTCGGTTGTCGCGGTTCCTGCGACGCATCGGGTCGCGCCATTCGAGATCGCCTACGTCCTCGTCATCGCGTTTCTGATGGCGAGTCGGATCCCGCATTTCTCCGGCAAGAGGATCGGCCGTGTGCCGCGCGAATATGTGATCGCGGTGTTGTTCGGCATCGCGGTCAGCGTGCTTTTGCTGGCGACTTTTCCGATGGAGATGCTGGCCTTTCTCAGCCTTGCCTATCTCGCGACGATTCCCATTGCGATACACCGCTATAATGGCTTCGCGGCCGCGCAGCAGCATTAGTTTGGGCAGCGATTTGCTTTGGTGGCGCAAACGGGCTCACACCAGTTCACAAGACCGCCATTCTCCAGTAGGGTCCGACGCGCCGATCGCCGCGTTCCGGACGACTCTGAGAAAAGGTTGATGCGGGTTACGGCGCTTCCGGCAGAAGGGATCCAATGTCGAAGGAAGAATTGCTCGAATTTCCAGGCACGGTGACCGAATTGCTCCCCAATGCGACGTTTCGGGTGAAGCTTGAGAACGATCACGAAATCATCGCCCATACGGCCGGCAAGATGCGCAAGAACCGGATTCGAGTCTTGACCGGCGACAAGGTCCTCGTCGAAATGACTCCTTACGACCTGACCAAGGGCCGTATCACCTATCGTTTCAAGTGAACCAAGCGCTCGGGAGCCGGAAGCCGTGAGCGGCGAGAGCAAGACCTGGCGGCCCAAGCTGATTCTCGCTTCGGCCTCGCCCCGCCGGCTCGAACTGCTCCAACAGGTCGGGCTCGACCCGGATGCATTGATTCCCGCCGATCTTGACGAGACCCCCAACAAGGGCGAATTGCCGCGCGTTCTCGCCGCCCGGCTCGCCGACGAAAAGGCGCAAGCCGCGGCGAAAGTGGCCAAGACGCGCCACGAGCTTGCCGGTTTCTATCTGCTGGCCGCCGATACGGTGGTTGCGGTCGGGCGACGCATTCTGCCGAGATGCGAAGTGGTGGACGAAGCCGCCCAATGTCTGCGGCTGCTCTCCGGGCGCGCCCACCGGGTCTATTCCGGGCTGACGCTGATCACCCCGAGCGGCGCGTTCCGGCGCCGTCTGGTCGAGACGCGGGTGCGCTTCAAGCGTCTCTCCGGGGACGAAATCGACGCTTATCTCGCCGCCGGCGAGTGGCGCGGCAAGGCGGGCGGCTACGCGATCCAAGGGCTCGCCGGGGGATTTGTCGTGAAGCTGATCGGCTCTTATTCCTCGGTCGTCGGCCTGCCGCTCTACGAGACCTTGTCGCTACTTGCCGGGGAAGGCTATCCGGCCCATATCCTTTGGCTCAACCGCGTTTGACGCGTTTTTGCCAGCCGACATGCAGCGCAAAGAGGACGAACCGCCGGCCGTTACGCGGCGTTGCCCGATCTGCGGCAAGTCGGCGCGCTTGGCAGAGCTGCCTTTCTGTTCGCGCCGTTGCGCCGAAATCGATCTTCACCGCTGGCTGAGCGAAGCCTATCGCGTGCCCGGCGCGCCGGCGCCGCCGGAGGAGGGGGAGGGCGCGCAGCAAAAGCCGCGACAGAAATAATTAGGGTGTGATGCGCTACCTTTCCCCAGCACGATACGTTCCGGCTTGCCTGGCGTTCAGAGCTGAAATGATCCCAATGACTTACGCCGAGAGGGGAGAAGCGCGCGGCGGCTGTCGGGCGCGGTAAAATCTCGATGTTTTTCGTCGTCTCGAAACTGTTCTGGTTCTTCGCGGACCCGTTCAGCTTCATCCTCCTCCTCGGATTGCTCGGATTGGCGTTCAGCTTCGGGCGGCTGGCGCGTTTCGGCCGCGCGCTACGCACTGCGTGCGTGCTTCTGCTCGTGATCGTTTGCTTTCTGCCGATCGGGACGTTGGCGCTACGGCCTTTGGAAGACCGGTTTCCGCCGCCGCCGGCTGATCTGCCAGCGCCCACCGGAATCATCGTGCTCGGCGGCGCGATCAATCGGGAATTGACGCTCGCCCGCAAACAACCGGCCTTCACGCAGGGCGAGGCGCGGCTTACGGCCGGTGTCATTCTGGCGCGGCGCTATCCGACGGCGCGGCTGATCTACAGCGGCGGCAATGCCGGTCTCGCCCCCGATGCGACCAGCGAAGCTGTCGGTGCGCACGAGCTTTGGTCGGCGCTGGGGGTTCCCGAGGCGCAGATGAGTTTCGAGCCGAAATCGCGCAATACCTGGGAAGACGCCGTCTATACGCGCGCCCTCGTCCATCCGCGGCCGGACCAGACCTGGTTGCTCGTCACCTCCGCTTGGCACATGCCGCGCGCCATGGGGATATTCCGGCGGGTTGGATTCAAGGTTATCGCCTATCCCGTCGATTACCGCACCTTCGGGAATTCGCGCGACTTTTTGCATCCGCGCATGGGAGGCGCGCAGATCAACATGCTCGAATACGCGGTGCATGAGTGGATCGGCCTTTTGGTCTACCACCTGAGCGGCAAGACCGACGCCTGGTTTCCGGCACCCTAAC
This sequence comes from Methylovirgula sp., assembly GCA_030038595.1. GTDB lineage: Bacteria > Pseudomonadota > Alphaproteobacteria > Rhizobiales > Beijerinckiaceae > Methylovirgula. Next base: position 444 of record JASHSW010000031.1, on the reverse strand, counting down.
TCCTTGCGCGCCAAGCGATAAGGCAATAAAGCAGCCGCTCGTCCAATAGAGAATCCGGGCGCTGCCGTTGCGAAGCAACGGGGCGGACTGGGCCGTATTGGAGCTGGGTTGCGGGGGCTGTAGGAAGGGATGGAAACATGCGCTTCTGGGTAGTGCTTATCTCGATCGTTCCGCTTTTTACGTTTGCCGGCGCGGTGCGCGCCTCGACGCAAAAGGACATGCAAGACTGCCAGCAGATGCAGGAGATTGATCGCAGCATCTCTGGTTGCTCGAAACTCACCGCAGATCAGAGCCTGGCGGCGTCCGACCGCGCCATCGCCTATTTCGACCGCGGCTTGGCCTATTATGCCGAAAACGAACTCGATCGGGCGATTGCCGATTGGAGCGAAGCCATCGCCCTCAATCCCAATTACGCACATGCCTATAACAATCGCGGCAAAGCCT
>JASHSW010000238.1 GCA_030038595.1 Methylovirgula sp. | reverse complement strand
CCGCGGCGTCGATCTCCTCGATCGGCACCTGCATGACGATGCCGGTTACGGGATGGATCGGCAGAAACGGCGAATAAGTCGCGGCGCGCTCTTGCCGGAAGCTCGGCAGCATGATCGCCATCACCGTTTCGTAGCGGGCCAGCAGACGCAGCAAGGCTGCGTCGAAGCGGCCCGACGTGTAATAGTCGGTCGCCGAGGCAAACTCGTAATCGAAGCCGAATTCGTCGAGAAACCCGCGCAGCCGCGCGTTGTTATGCGCCCCGAAACTCGCATGCGTGCCGAAAGGATCGGGGATTTGCGTCAGCGGCTTGCCGAGATGAGCGGCGATCAGCTCTTTGTTGGGAATGTTATCGGGAACCTTGCGCAGCCCATCCATGTCGTCGGAGAATGCGATGAGCCGGGTCTTCACCGCGCCGCCGCTCAGCATTTCGAAGGCGTGACGCACCATGCTGGTGCGCGCGACTTCACCGAACGTGCCGATATGCGGCAGGCCGGAAGGGCCGTAGCCGGTCTCGAAGATGACCTCGTTGCGGCCGGTCCGCGCCGTGCGGGAGAGGATCTTGCGCGCCTCTTCGAAGGGCCACGCGCCGGCGCGTTCCGCGGCGGCACGCAAAACGAGCGGATCGGCCGGATCTGCGGGCATAAGCTTCCTTTGACAAAGATGGCGCGACAGGCGGCCGCGATGAGGCCATACTACGCTACGTGCTGGGCGGCAATTTACCGCTGAAGGCGCGCTAAGCGCCGACCTCCGGCCTCTGTTCCCTCAGGATTTGTAGCGGTTCGCGGCGCGACGTTCGCGCCAGTCCGTGCTCGGTCTTGTACCAATGCTGCGGACGTCTCACGAGGTCGTAGATGCCGATCCAAGCGGCAAAGCAGATGAGCAACGAGTAGAAGGGCAACAGCAGGAGCCAGGGCCAAAGTGAAAACAGCCGGCGGCGCTTTAGGCCGACAAGCGCCGGCCAAAGGATCGCCGGAACGCCAGCCACGCACACGGATACCCAGAGCGCTGTTAATCCGATCTGAAATGGGCCGGAAGGCGGGCTCAGCCTGCCCAGCGCGACGTCCGCACCAAGCCATAGCGCGCAGAGCGGACCGACGAGCGGCGCCAGGGCATAGGAGAGGAGCACAAGCAGCGCCGCCGCACAGTGCGCCGGCCCGAGCTCACGCACCAGTCGGGTGGGGTTACGAAGAAGAACGATCAAAGTCTGGTACCAGCCTTTGCACCAGCGCCGCCGCTGCCCGAAAAAGTCCCTGAGTCTTCGCGGCGCTTCTTCGTACGTCACGGAGGGAAATGTCTCGGCATAATAGCCGAGGCGCGCCAATCTGAGCCCGATGTCGGCATCCTCGGTAACGTTCCATGCGTCCCATCCGCCGATTTTCCGCAGGGCGTCGACTCGGAAATGATTGGACGATCCTCCCAATGGAAACGGCAGACGCAACGCGCCGAAACCGCCATTGATCACATGAAAAAGCGCCGCGTATTCGATCGCAAAGAGCCGCGTCAGCCAGCTATCGCCGGCGTTATCGATGGCAAGCCGCGCCTGCAAACAGCACAACCTTTGCGGCGCCGCGGCGAAGCGCTGGACTGCCATCTTGATTTGCGCCCGCTCCGGAACATCTTCGGCGTCGAAAACTGCGACGAATTGGCCGCGCAGCAGCGGCAGTGCCACGTTCAGCGCCCGCGGTTTGGTGCGCGGCGTGCCCGCCGGCGCAACAATGATTTCGCGTCCCCGCACGCGTCCGGCGCGCGTTAAAGCACGCAGCGTTTCGGCATCATCTTCTTCGATGACAAATTTGACGTCGAGTTTGGCACGTGGGTAATCGATGCCATCCAAGGCCGCGAGAAGCTGCGGCACGACGCGCGCCTCTCGATAGAGCGCGATCACGATGGAATAGATCGGCAATTCGGCGTCGTTGAAAGACGGCGGCAACGGGGCGGGCGCTTCACGGCTCGCGGCGCAGGCCGCCAGCCGAAGCCAGATGACCGCCAGGAACGCGAGGCTCAGCATCATTTGGCAGAGAGTAGCCGTCGTGCCGGGAGCAACGGCCAAGCAAGCTGCGATCGCGCCGACGACAATCAACGCGACAATCGACTGTCTGGGGCTTACTCCGCCCCTGGCGCACAGCCATGGATCGACCGACCAAAGCCCCAAGCTTGCGCGTTGCGAAATCTCCCTGTGGGCGGCGGCGTGGACGAGCTCGGAGAGATGGGTCGGCGTGGTTACCACGAGAGCATCAGACGCGTCGCGCCGCAGGGCGGCAATGAGCTCGCCGATCGCCCGGCCGCGCGGCGCAACGACGAAGGCTGTCCGGTCGAGACCGGCAAGAGGCACTACGCCTGCCTTCAGGCACTGCGGATAGTCGATGGCGGCTGCGAGCCGCATGTCGGCAGCGGCGAACGGCAAACGAAGATAGCGGGCCAACGAGCGATAGAAATGATCCTCGGAAATCGTGCCCTCGGCGAGAAGCACGGCATCCGCCGTGACGCCTTGTGCCCGCGCCCTTGCGACGGCCGCCATAAGAACGCCGGAACCGATCCCATAATGGATAAGAAACGCGATCTCGGTAGGCAAACTCTGCGGAATCCGCCTTGCTGCATCGTTTGCCGCGGCGCCCGCGATCGGCACGGGCGACGATTTCTGGATAAGATCGCCGCGCGGAAAAGCGCGCAGCGCCGGCGCATCGAAGCCCGGCTTGCGCCGCAGATCGGGTGTCCCCGACTGGCCCCGCCTCAGCCGAGTTTCCGCCGGCTCGGGCTTTTGGGTAATCGGCCACATCAACGCAACCCTGCCGCACAAAAGCTGCTAAAAACCGACAAACTTGCGCAAGCTTAATCGAGAGCCGCGAGCTTGGCTATCAAAGTTCTTTCGCGCTTTATTGGATCTCTTTTCTGCCTGCTCGTTCCGGTTGCGCCCGGCGTTGCCGCCAACCAAGCGATGAGTTCGGTCGTCGTGCCGAATTTCTTCGACCCCCAACACCGGGTGGAAAAGCCCGATCTATCCGAACTCCATAGCCTGCGATTCCTGACTGAAGACGACTATCCGCCGTTTCATTTCGCGTTGCCGGACGGCTCGCTCGCCGGGTTCGACGTCGACCTTGCCCGCGCCATTTGCGAGGAACTGAAGATTGCCTGCACCATTCAGGCGCGCCGCTTCGATTTGCTTGCCGATGCCCTGAATTCCGGCGAAGGCGATGCGCTTATCGCGTCATTGCGGATCGACGCGCAAAGTCGCGCCAAGTTCGATTTCACCGCGCCCTATTACGCGACGCCGGCCCGTTTCGTGACGCTGACGAGTTCGAAGCTTATCGCCACGCCCGAGGGGCTCGCCGGCAAGCGCGTCGGCGTCATCCCCAAGACGGCGCACGAGGCCTATCTTGAAACCTTCTTCCCGAAGACCGTGCGCAAGCCCTACACCACCCGCGCCGCCCTTTATGCGGCGCTGAAAAAAGGCGAGATCGACGCCTTCTTCGATGACGCGATCACGTCCAGCTTTTGGCTCGCCGGAACCGACGCGCAGAAATGCTGCGCGTTTCGCGGCGGTCCGTTCACAGAAAGCCGGTTCTTCGGCGAAGGCGTGGGAATCGCGGTGAAAAAGGGCAACTACACGCTGCGCCAGGCGCTCGATTACGCTTTGGTGCAACTCGCCCAACGCGGCGTCTACACCGATCTCTACCTTAAATATTTCCCGATCGGCTTCTACTGATCGCGGCGCCGCCCTCAGAGATAGGAATCGAGGTCTTTTGCGGCGACCTGCGGCGGTCGGTCCACGTTGAACGCGCTGACGAAACGGCCCTGTTTATCCATCAGATAAATCACTGCCGTGTGATCCATGGCATAATCGCCATTCTGCGTCGGGGCCTTACGCGCGTAAACGCGGTACTCTTTTTCGACCTTGTTCGTCTCTGCGCGCGTCCCGGAAAGGCCCATGATGCGCGGATCGAAGCTCGACAGATATTTCTTCATCACCGCCGGCGTGTCGCGCTCCGGATCGACAGTGATGAACAGCGCCTTGATCTGCTGGTCGTTGCCTCTGGCCTTCAAGATCTGCGAGATCTGGAAAAGCTCCGTCGGACAGATGTCGGGGCAATGTGTGTAGCCGAAGAAGACCAGGAACGGATGGCCTTTGAAATCGGCGTCGGTCACCTGGCGGCCGTCCATCGAGGTCAGCTGGAACGGGCCGCCGATCGCAGCCCCCTGCGCTCCCTGTTGCCCGGAGAGAAGCATGAACGCGGCGCCACCGAGGCCCGCGAGTCCAAGCAGAAAAATCGCCAGCGAGAGGAACAGGCGTCCAGACATTGACGACTCAATAGCTGCAAAAC
>JASHSW010000237.1 GCA_030038595.1 Methylovirgula sp. | reverse complement strand
ACCAAGTCGCATAGGTCGAGAAACGCACCTCGCGTTCCGGATCGAACCGCGAGGCGGCCTGTAGCAGGCCGACGTGGCCTTCTTGAATCAGATCGTTGACCGGCAGGCCGTAATGCCGGAAGCGGATCGACATTGCGATAACGAGCCGCATATGGGCGCGGGTCAACTGGTGCAGCGCCGTTTCGTCGCGGCGGTTTCTCCAGCGCGTCGCGAGCTCGCGTTCCTCGTCGCGGCCTAGAAAGGGCGCCGCTTTCGCCGCCTCCGCGAGTTGCCGTCCTAACCCGATATATTGCGCCATGGCCCCGTCCTGTCGTCGGCCGCGACGTGGAGTCGCGGCAGGCACGTTCTAAACCACCGCAAAGTGCCACTCGTTTTCAAAGCTGCGATCAGTTTGCCGTGAGACCGGCGCCGCAGCTTCTGCTTTCGAGCGCCGATCGCGCCGGCAGCGAGTAAACGTGTCGATCGCTGCGGAGTTCCTTGCTCGGGTGCAGCGCAGCAGACTACTCGGTCACGATTTTGTAATGCTCGCCGACCGGCAAGGGTCCTGCCTGTTTCAACCCGTTGATCAGCTCGAAATGTTCGAGCGGCCGGTCGAGCACGCCCATTTCGGAACCGAGCGTTTCCGCCGTATCGCCCGGTTTGGAAGTGACGATGACAATGCGCAGCGGCCGAACGTCGCTGGCCTCTTCCGGAGTAAGGTGCCGAAACGTATCGATCGAGGCGCGAAACCGCTTCTCGGCCTCGTCGTTCAGGTTGCGGATCGCGAAGATCAGACGATAGACGTTGTTGCGGTCGAAACGGACGACGGCGACCCGGAAATTCCATTGGCCGGCGCGCGCGCTTGCCGTTACCGCCGGCATCCCGTTAACGTCGATCGAATCTACCGAACTCGGCAGCAGCCCGTCGATCCAGCCCGAGGCGATGTAGGTTTCCAGCGATGTCGAGGGATCGAGCCGAACGCTGTCGAGGCGCAGCGCTTCGATGCCGCCGGCCTTGACGCCGAGCACGGCCTCAGACGAATTTTCCAGGACGAAGCCGGCCGGCGCGGTAAACGTGAAGCCGAGACGCGGGTGCAGGAAAGTACGGCCGCGGATCGTGCCGTCGGCCGGGTCGTCGCCGTACATGATGCCATCGATGGCGGCGAGATAGGCAGTGCGATCCGTCGTGCCGGTGCCGGGCGGACCGATCTGACGCGCCAGAGCTAGCGCGTGTGCGACCCGCTCCGGCGTCGAGGGATGTGTCGCCAAGAGGTCCGGCTTGTCGGAAATGCCGCTCTGCCCCAACGAGCTGGCACGCAATTGCGCGTTGCGCTCTAGCGTCGTCAAGAACCGCGCCGCGGCGTAAGGATCGTAGCCGGCCTTGGCCATGTTCTTGATGCCGATCTCATCGGCTTCGAGCTCCTGCTGGCGCGAGAAACTGGCGATCGACAAGCGCTCCGAAGCTTCGACCTCGGCGCCGCGCTGCCGGCTTTCGATCACGCTGGCGGCCTGGGTGATGAGCGCGGCGCGCTTTTCCTGTTCGGCGCGCAGCAATGCGTGATGGGCGGTGATATGGCCGATCTCATGTGCCATCACCGCCGCCAGCTCCGAGGCATCGTTGGCGAGCCCCAAAAGCCCGCGCGTGACGTAGATCTTGTCGGGCGGCATCGCGAAGGCGTTGACGATCGGCGAATTGAGGATCGTAACTTTGTAGGGCTGCCCGGGATTGTCGCCCGCTTTGGCAAGCTTGGCGAGCAGTTCGTCGACGAACTGCTCCGCCGAGGGGTAGTGGTATTCGCCGCCGAACAGCGCGATCATCTTTTGATTTTCGGCGGTGTCGGGGCTTTCGATCCCGAGCGTGCGCGGCGCCGCAATCGGAACGTCGGCCGAGATCGGCTGCGTTCCCTGCTGCTCCATCAAGGAACAGCCGGCGAGCGCCAGCGCCGCCAGGCCGGCGCGCCACAAGGGCCGAAAACGAAACTGGCGTTCGCGCATCAGAAAGACCGGCCGTTCATCGGGACGCCTTCGCAGCTGAAATGGCCTATCGCCCCGGGCCTACGGGATCAATTCGATTTCATCGGGGCTGGAAATCTCGATCTGCGGCCCAAACCGCAAGTCGAGCAACCCGCGCACCCGGAGCGTGCGCCCGATGAGAGCATGAAATTCAAGTCCCGCTCGCGCAAATTTCTTGACGTTGCGTTGCAGGATCGTGACTTCGAAGGCGCGCGCCGTGCGCGGCGCAAATTCCAGGTAGGTCCGCAGCCGACCTTCATCTATGCCGCTAAGGCGGCCCTCGACGACGACGTTTGTCGCGGCGCGTTCGGCAAAGGCGTCGCGATCCGTCGGAGAGAGAACCGCATAGAACGGATCGCGCCAAACGCCGAGCTTGGCGGCCCGGGCACTGGCCTCGGCGGCGAGGAAAAAGGCGCGACAGGGATGTGCTTCGGGCTCCGGCATGAAGCGCGCAAAGCCGCCGGCGAGCAGAAATTGCCCTACCGAGACGGGCGCGGCGCCGGGTTGCTCGAAGAAGATGAACGCCGGGATGCGGCCCCAGCGATCCGGCTTCTCGGCAAGCGGCACGAAGGCGACCTCGTTGCCAGCGCGGGCGCGCAATGCATCGCGCGCGGTTGTATCGAAGTCAGGCTGGTCGGGGGTGGGCCGCGGCGGTTCGAGCCCGGCAAGCCGCAGCGTGCGTCCGTCTTTCAAGGTGATCTCCAGCCGCTCGTCGATATTGGCGATGCTTCCGCGCTCGCTGCCGGCCGCGGGGCAAGCGGGTTGCACGCTCGGCGCGTTCTGCGCATCTGCCGAAACGGAGATCGGCACGAGCGCGACAAGGAGCGCGCCGAACGCGACCGGAACCCAGATCTTGCGCGCCCGCCGCCGCTCGTTCGCCCGCATAACCCTCGCCTCCGGCCGCTTGGCGCAAGCAATCTCGCCATGCTATGGCAAAATTCGGAAGAAGCGCAGTTGAACGCGGCGTGAGCAGCGGTTTCGATCGCCAAAGTCCCGGTAGCTCAGCAGGATAGAGCAGCGGTTTCCTAAACCGCAGGTCAGGGGTTCGACTCCCTTCCGGGACGCCAGTAAAAGCCCGTGCTTTTCGGCGCGATATTTGTCGAACGGTCTGGCCTCGGGGTGCCCGTGGGCTGGCAGGACGTGGAGGGCCAGGAAAAGACGAATCCGTCCCTGTCACCTCCCGGCTTCGATGGATTGACGCGTCTGTTGCTGGCGTTGGCGGTACGTTTGTCTTCGCCGCCGCCAACGGAAGCTTCCGAATCGCGCGCGGCAAAACGCGATCGGGGCGCGAATTATTTTCGTGAACCACATTCCGAAACGCCACCAAGGCGAATCATTTATGCGATTGAGATGACGCGAAAGCTCCTCGACGAGAAAAATGTTCGAAATGTCAAGTGTTCCGGACAATGTCGCGAGGCGGCGAAAATCATCCG
>JASHSW010000236.1 GCA_030038595.1 Methylovirgula sp. | reverse complement strand
ATTTCGCCCTTGGCGCTCTTGATCTGCGCCGCGGCGAGTTCGCCGTCCTTGCCCGAGAGCGTCATGATTTGCCCGATCCGCAGCTCCATCTTGCCGGCGGAGACGAGGTCGCGCATCGCTTTCACGGAATGCGGCGCGGCGCGGAATTCGTCGCGCCGATGCACCAACGTCAGGTGTTTGGCGATCGGCTGCAAGCTCAACGTCCAGTCGAGCGCCGAATCGCCGCCGCCGACGATAACGACGTTCTTGTTGCGGAAATCCTCCATCTTGCGGACCGCGTAGAAGACGGACTTCTGTTCGTAGGCTTCGATCCCTTCGATCGGCGGCTTCTTTGGCTGGAACGAACCGCCGCCCGCCGCAACGACGATGGATTTGCACTCGAACGTACGGCCGGCGTCGGTCTTGAGTCGGAAGGCCGGCGCTTGCTGCGTGCCCAGCACTTCGAGTTCGGTGACCATCTGATCAAAATGAAAGGTCGGATGGAACGGCTCGATCTGTGCGAGCAGCTTTTCGACAATGCCCTCGCCGGTGATCATCGTGTGGCCGGGAATGTCGTAGATCGGCTTCTCCGGATAGAGCTCCGCGCATTGGCCGCCGGCGCGCGGCAGGACGTCGACGAGATGCGCCTTGATGTCGAGGAGGCCGAGTTCGAAGACCGCGAAGAGCGCGGTGGGGCCGGCCCCTACGATCACGACATCGGTCTTGATGCTCTCTTCCATGCAATAGCTCCTCAAACGCTTTGCGCGTTCGGTTGGCGTGAAAGATAGGGCGCCGCAACCGGATTTATTGTCGCGCCTCGATCCGGCCGCCGGACTCAGCCCTGGCGCGGCGGGGTGGTGACGATCAGCCCGTCAAGCTCCGGCGTCACTTTGATTTGGCAGGAGAGCCGCGAATTGGGTTGCGTGCCGTAGGCGAAATCAAGCATATCCTCTTCTTGCGGGCTGGGTCCTCCGGTCAACGGCAAAAAAGCCTTATCGACATAGACATGGCAGGTCGCGCAGGCGCAAGCACCGCCGCATTCGGCGGTGATCTCGGGGACCGAATTGCGGATCGCCGTCTCCATGACAGTCGAGCCTTCTTCCGCCTCGACCGTCCGCTTTTCGCCAAACGAATCGATGAAGGTGATTTTGATCATAAATGGCCGCTCGGAGATCGCTGGAGCCGGAGTTGGGCCCTCTCTTACTGAAGAGCTTTCCCGTTGAACAGCCTTGTCTTTGCCGGAGACCGAACTTTCGGCTTCGCTTCCGGCAGATGCATTGCGTCTGTCGCGCAGGATGGGATGAGGCTAAGGCGCCGGCTGCGACGAAAGCTCGCCCAGGTGGGCTTCGACGGCGCGGCGCGCCCTGCCAAGAGCGGCGGCCACGGATTCGAGCGCAGTTTGCCAATCGTCGCGACCAAGCGCGCCTTCCAGTTTGACGACGGCTCCGGCAAGCTCGAACGCGCCGATTGCGCGCGCGGACCCGCCGAGCTTATGGGCGAGATCGCCGGCGACCGGGGGATCGGCGATTCGCATGGCCGCCATTAATTCGGCGGACTGGGCGACGAAAAGCTTCAAAAGATCGCGTTGCAACGGGAGGTCGCCGCCCGTCTGCGCGGCGAGATGGACGGGGTCGAGCGGCTGGCGCTCGGCAAGAACTTGGGCTTTATCTCGCAGGTGCATTGCTATCCCGCACGGGGGTATGATCCTAGCCGGCTGGCGGCGCGGCAGAACGCAGATTGACGGGTCGATTCTTTGGGACGCAAGCCGCCGCGCCTCGCTCTCGATTAAGTCTTTTCTTGCCATCGCGCGGTTTTTGCTTGAAAATTCTGGCGGGAAGCGGCTTGCGCGACGGGGCGAGAATCTTTTCGGTTATGGTGAAGGCCGCGTTAACGACGAATCGAACCTTCTTGGTACGGCGGTTTCAATCAACGAAGCTGGGATGTAGAGTAGATTGGTTAACGGATGACAATCCACGCCGTTTGACAAACCATGCCGGAGGCCGTGGCGTTGGCGTCGGCCCCGTCGGTGAGAGGCAATTATGGCCACGTCCAAAAAGGCGCAAGATCCCGCGGCTGCGGCTCTATCGGCGATCGAGGAAGCATTAAACCTCGGCGAAGGATCGGCCGAAAAACCCGCAGATCCCGAGACTTCCGCCACGCTCTTCGCCACCCCATCCGAACCCGACAAAAAAGCGACCAAACGCCCACCGGATGTTGCGGCCGAGGAGAGCGGTGGACCGGAGGCCGAGCGTTCGGCACTTCGCCTGCCGGAGGTTGACGATCATCCGCTTTTCGCGCCGAAGCGCCCGGGCAAGACCGCCGAGCCCGGAGTCGGGGCAGAGCGCTTGACGACGCCGTCCGTCCCGCCCGCCAACGACGACCGCGATTCCGTCGGCGCCATGTTGCGCGCCTTGAACCGCAAGCCAAGCCAGGCGCCGTTCGCGCTCGCCGTGCTCTTCTCCGCAATATGGATCGTACTCGCGGCGTCCTTTTTCATCGCCCGCCGCGGCGAATTCCTGGGGCACGGACCTCTGTTGGCGCGTCCGGATTTCCCGCTCTACGTACTCGCCGTAATCGGGCCGGTGATCTTTTTTGTCATCACGGCTGTGTTGGCACGGCGCGCCCAGGAAATGCGGCTTACGGCGCGTTCGATGGTCGAAATTGCGATGCGGCTCGCAGAGCCTGAGTCCATCGCCGCCGAACAAATGGTCACGCTCTCCCAGGCGATTCGTCGGGAAATCGTTTCGATGGGCGATGGAATCGAGCGAGCGCTGGCGCGGGCCGGTGAACTGGAGACCCTGGTGCGTTCGGAAGTATCGAACCTCGAACGGTCGTATTCGGACAATGAGCGGCGCATCCGCACGCTGGTCGACGAGCTCGTCAGCGAGCGCGAGGCGATTCAGGTCAACGGCGAGCGCATGCGCAGCGCGATCGGCGGTGCGCACGACTCCTTTTCCCACGAGATGGAGACTGCTTCGACCGGGCTAAGCGAGAATATCAGCGCGACCGGCAACCGCATCACGATGGCGCTTGGCGCCAAGGCCGAAGAAATTCGCTTCGCTCTGAATCAGGCCGGCGATCAATTGGTCGACAGCCTGGCCGTACAGGCCGAAGACGTCATCGCCCGTTTGGAGCACGCCAAAGAGAGCGTCGAGGCCACGGTCGGGCAAACGAGCGATCAGCTCGTCGAGAGCCTCACGGCGCAGGCTGAAGACATGATTGCCCGCCTGGAGCAGGCCAAAGACAGCGTCGAGGCCACGGTTGGACACGCGAGCGATCAGTTGGTCGAAAGCCTGACGGTGCAGGCTGAAGACATCGTCGGTCGTCTGGAGCGCGCCAAGGAGAGCGTGGAACTCACGGTCGGCAATGCGAGCGACGACATCGCGCAGGCGCTGCTGCGGCGCTTCGGGGAGGTGGCGGCGCAATCCGAGAAGATCAACGAGCGGCTGGCCGCGACCGCGCAAGAATCTCTCGATGCGTTCACCTATCACGCCGCTACGCTCGGCGACCGCTTCACCGAAACGGTCAATGACGCGATCAATGCGATTGCCACCCATAGCGAGCGGGTCGGTGGAAGCTTGGCCGATCGGCTGCGCGACTTCGAGCAGGCGATGATCGGTGGCGCCGAAGCGATCGCGTCGCGGCTCGGCGATGACGCCCAGCAACTTTCGGGGCTGTTCGCCCAACAGCTCGACGCGCTCGAATCGGTAATTTCCGTGCAAGGCGGCGAGCTCGAAGGCAAGCTCGAATCACGCGTCCGACAGACGGCGGATATGTTCGTCGCGCAGACCCGGGGCTTTGAGGATCGGGCTTCGGCCAAGCTCAAGGAGCTGGAGCAATCGCTCGACGCCCTGCTGCTGCGGGTCGATGCCGGACTTGACGGGCGTGCCAAATCGCTCACCGAGAGTTTGGCGGCACGCACGCTCGACATCGCCAAGGTGCTCGGCGAAGGCGGCCGCGAAGTTGCCCATGCGCTGGAGACGAGGGCCAACGAGATCGACGAGATCCTTTCCAATCGCGCGATGTCGATTACCGAAGCACTTTCCGCCCGGGCCGAGGAGGTCAACGCGGCGCTCGGCGGCAGGGCGGCGGAAATCGCCGAGACGCTCGACGAACGTATCGCCAGTTTCGAAGAGCGCGTGGTTCACCGCCTCGACTCGGTTTCGGCGGATCTCGACGCGCGCGGCCGCGATCTCAGTGCCAATATCACGGCGCGCGCCCGCGAAATCGACGAGAGTCTCGCGCGCCACACAAGCAACATCGGCGTCGCGTTGGATAAGGAATCCGGCGATCTCGCCCGGTTGCTCACCGGCCGCGCCGATGCATTGAAGACGTTACTCGCGCAGGCCTCGAGCGATATCGATTCGACGCTCGCCGGGCGGATAGGGGAAATCGGCGGCGTGCTCGCGGCTCGGGTATCGGAGATCGGCACGACTCTCGCGAGCCGCCTCTCCGAGCTGCAGATCGCGCTCGACGAGCGCAGCCGCAATTTGAGTGAAAGCCTGCGCGCCCGTTCGGATGAGATCCATGCCGTACTCGAGACGAAAGGAACCGACCTCGTCGGACACCTTGGGCAGAAGCAGGCCGAACTTACGGCCACCCTCGCACAGTCCGCCGTCGATTTCAGAGATGCGCTGGTCACCAACGCCGGGGCTTCCGTGCAGGCGTTGGTCGATACCAACGACACGCTGAAACGGGAAATGACCGCGACCATCGGCGCGCTGGCTGACCGAAACGCGGCTCTGCAGCAGATGATCGCCAACGCCGATGCGAGCTTCAAATTGATCGAGACAGGCTTGGGCGCGCGCATCCAGCAGTTCGAACAGGCGATCACCGGGATCACCAAAGAGATCGAAGATCTTGGCGCCAATGCGGGTACGACGATCGGCAGCGCCAGGGCCCTCTACGAAACCATTGCCCGCCAGCAGCAGGCGCTTGCAGGAGCGGCGGCCGATCTTTCCCGCTCGCAGGTCGAACTCGACCGCACTTTGGACGAACGCCGCGCCGCGCTCGGAACGCTCCTCAACTCGGTGCAAGCGCAGCGCGACGAGTTCGAACAGATGATGGCGTCCTTCTCGGCGGTCGTCGACGATTCGTTCCGACGCGTCGAAAGCCGGGCGCAGGAGATCGGCACCTTCCTGGGAGAGACGTCGCAGACCACTGCCGGCATGGTCGAGCGGCAGTTTGGCGACATACGCTCTTCGCTTGGCACCGAACGCGAACGCACCGCGGCGCTCCTGCATGCCGCTTACGAAGAAGCAAATGCCGAGATCGAAGGGATCTTGGGCCAATCGACGGCACGTTTCGAGGTGGCGGCGAACGAGATGCGCGGCATATCGCGCGAAATCCAGCGCGAACTGGAAGCGACCCGTGAGGAATTGCGCCGCAATGCCGTGATCCTGCCGCAAGAGACGGCCGAGCAGACCGCGGCCATGCGTCGCGTGGTCGCCGATCAGATCAAGGCGCTCAACGAGTTGACGGATATCGTCGCCCGCTCCGGCCATTCCTACGATCTGTCGGATCCCACGACGTTCGGCGCCGGGCGGTCGGAGGGCGCTTTGGTGCGGCGGCTTGAAGCGGCTCGGCCGGAACGCGAAGCGGCGCTTGCCGAGGCGCGTCAGGAGCCGTCGCGGCCCGTGCGTCCGCTGACGAATGGACCGCGTCCGGCGAACCCCGGCGATCGCGGGCCGAGTTGGCTTTCCGATCTTCTTGCCCGCGCTTCGCGCGAGGAAACGCAGCCGCCAAAACCCCTGCCGCGCGTGCCTCAGCAGAGCGAGCCGTTGGAAGCGATTTCGCATGACATCGCCCGCATGGTCGATCATGCCGCAATCGGCGAGGCTTGGGACAACTACCGGCGCGGCGAGCCCAATGCGTTCTCGCGGCAGCTCTATATCGGCCGCGGTCCGCAGACCTTCGAGGAAATCCGCCGCCGCTATCGCAACGACATCGAGTTCCGCGACACCGTCGACCGCTACGTGCAGGAGTTCGAGCGGCTGCTCGCCGACGTGAGCCGCGATGATCGCGACGACAGCTTGACCCGCACCTATCTGACTTCGGAGACCGGCAAGGTCTATACGATGCTGGCGCATGCCGCCGGCCGTCTCGGGGGATAGCGAACCGTCTCGCTGCGGGGCCGTCGGCTACTTTCCCGGACAAGCCGCGAAGCGGCGCGGGTCCGCGGCCCAGTACCAATTCCCTTTGTGCCCTGCGCTTGCAGCCTCCGGATTCCGGCTCGGCGCGAAGCGCCGGCCGGGAGAGAGGCTTCCTGGAGCTCCGGATAGGAGAAGATATGCCAGCCGGCCTGTAAGCCGGGTTCGGTACGGCGCGCGAGAATCCCGCGCGCGCGACGGCCATTCTTCTTGGACGGCCGTTGCCGGCCGCCTCAAGCAACCAACCCGGGCGACGGTCCGGAGACGGACCTGCGGCTCGCGAGAGCTGCGCGCGCCCCTATTCGGTCTTGCTCCCGGTGGGGCTTGCCATGCCGCCCATGTTGCCATGGGCGCGGTGCGCTCTTACCGCACCGTTTCACCCTTGCCGACCCGCGGCCGGCGGTCTCTTCTCTGTGGCGCTTTCCCTGGGGTCGCCCCCGCCGGACATTATCCGGCACCGTGTCTCCGTGGAGCCCGGACTTTCCTCCGCCTAAGCGGCGGCCGTCCGGCCGACTGGCAGCGGCCGGCATAGGCGCGCGGCG
>JASHSW010000235.1 GCA_030038595.1 Methylovirgula sp. | reverse complement strand
TGGCTTAAGAGAAGCGGGCGATGCGTGCAACCGCTAGGCGGCGGAGCGGGCCTGGCGTGGCGTCTCGGTTGGCGGAGGCTCTTCGGGGTCGAGCCTCGGCAACGCGTTCATGACGCGCTCGGGCGGAAAGACCACGATGACCTCGGTGCCCTCGCGTACTTTCGATTTGAGCGTAAACGTGCCGCCGTGCAGCTCGACGAGGCCTTTGACGATCGGTAGGCCGAGGCCCGACCCTTCCTCAGCGTTCTTTTGGGCGAGCGTACCGCGTCCGAAAGACGACATCACGATGGGGATTTCCTCTTCCGGAATTCCCGGCCCGGTGTCCTTTACCGAGAAATATTGGCCGCCCACCGAAGTCCAGCCGACTTTGATCGTCACCGTCCCGCCGCGCGGCGTGAATTTGATCGCGTTCGACAGCAGGTTCAACGCGACTTGCCGCACGGCGCGTTCGTCGGCCCAGATGCGCGGCAACTCGGCCTCCGAGGACTCGTTCACCGTGATGTCGCGTTTCTTGGCGCGCAGCGCCATGAGATGCCGGCAATCGTTCATGAGGTGATTGAGAGCGACGGGCTCGGCCTTGAGCTCGTAGCGGCCGGCCTCGACCCGCGACAGATCGAGGATCTCGTTGATCAGGGTCAAGAGATGCTGGCCGCTGGCGTGAATATCGTTCGAATATTCTTTGTAGGCCGGCACCTTGTGCGCGCCGAAGAGCTCCGCTTTCATGACCTCGGAAAAGCCGAGAATGGCATTGAGCGGGGTCCTGAGCTCGTGACTCATCGTGGCGAGGAAGCGCGACTTGGCGAGATTGGCTTCCTCGGCGCGCCGCCGGGCGAGATCGCTATTCACCTTGGATTGTTCGAGCTCGGAGATAAGGTCGTCCTTTTCCGACTGGAACGACAGCGTATCGAGCGCCCGCGCGTAGAGTTTCTTGGCGAGAATTGCGGAATAGAACAGGGTGCCGCAGGCAAGAATCGTCAGCGGCATGGTTTTGTCGGTCAGAGTCGCCGGCCACAAAAAGGTGACGATCGCCGCGGTCATCGGGGCAAGACCCCCATAGACGGCAATCGGAATCGACGCCGTGATCGTTGCGTTCATGGCGGCGACGAGCAGAAGCGTAAGCAGCATGAAAGTGCGCCCGTTCGGATCTTCGGTCTCGCCGACCAAGCCGACGATCTGCGCCCAGACGATGCCCAGCATCACCTCGGCCATGATGAAATTGCTGCGCCAGCGCCCGACGTTGACGCTCGCCGCTTCCAGCGAACAGAAGTTCGCCGCCAGCGCGTGCGAGATGAACAGCACGACGAGCGCGACGCCGAGCCAGACGAGCAGGGGGAGAACGGGAACCCAGGCCGTGGCGATGGCGGCCGCGACGAGCGCGAAAATCGCGAACCCGAAGGTCGAAGATTGGCGGGCTTTGGCAAAGAGCTGAAGAAGTTCGACGTCGAACGTCCGGTGGCCGGATCCCGCCGAAGTCAGCTTTTCGCGCGCCTCGCGCACCTTGGCATTGAGGCGCCGTCGCTCGGCGGCGGTCTTCGGATCGACGCCGCGCCCACGCTCGATCATCTCGGCGGTGACTTCAGTCATGCTTTGCGGGGTCCGTCGATTTCTATGTCGGAGGGCAAGATTTCGTTAGACCATGGCCGAGAAAGATTAACGCTACGCTCACGGATTCGTTAGGATTGCAGCGAAACGCCTCATCCGAAACAGGGGGATGGCTTCGAGACTGCACACGGTGCTTGGTTATTAATCTCGGTTAAAAATGCCTTTCACCGAGCCGGAACGGGCCGATCTCGAAACCTATGCGGCGCGCATCCGCGCCTGCCGCCTTTGCCGCGATGCGCCGGGCTCGGGGCGCTTGCCGCACGAACCGCGCCCGGTCCTGTGCGTCTCGACGACGGCGCGGCTGCTGGTCGCGAGCCAGGCGCCGGGCGTGCGCGCGCATTTGACGGGCTTGCCGTTCAACGATCCGTCAGGCGACCGCTTGCGCGCCTGGATGAACGTGTCGCGCGAAATCTTCTACGACGAATCTCTCGTCGCCATCGCGCCGATGGGGTTTTGCTTTCCGGGCCAGAACGCCGCCAAGGCAGATCTGCCGCCGCGCCCGGAATGCCGGCAGACCTGGCACGACGGACTTTTTCGGCGAATGCCGCAGATCGAATGGATCCTCGCCATCGGGCGCTATGCGCAGGATTACCATTTCGCTCGGCTCGGCCGGCCGCTGCCGAGCGGCGCTTCGACTGCCGAGATCGTCGGTGCCTGGCGAGCCGAAGCCGGCATGCATCCGCGCATCATCGCTTTGCCGCACCCGTCGTGGCGCAACAACGGCTGGATCAAGCGCAACCCCTGGTTCGAGGCCGACGTTCTGCCGATGCTGCGCGAAGAAGTAGGGCGCGCGATCCGCTAAGAGGAACTGCCGGTTCCGCTGCTTTGCCGCAGCCGGGCGAGCAGCAGAACGAAGATCGCGCCGCACAATCCGCAGGCGGGCGTGAAATAAAAGCCGCGCACCAAGGCAAGATCGGCGATCTGGGCCGGCGCCGCGACGATTTCGCGGCCGATCAGCTCGCCGCCGATGAAGCCCAGCAAAGCGGCGCCGGCCCAGATGAGCACCGGAAATCGCGCAAAGAGCCCGCTCAGCAGCGCCGATCCGAAGACGATCAGCGGCACCGAAAGCGCAAGCCCGAAAACGACCAATAGCACCGAACCCTTTGCCGCCGCCGCGACGGCAATCATATTGTCGAGCGACATCACGGCGTCGGCGACGACGATCAGCCACACGGCGGCCAAAATCGAGGCGGCGGCCGAGATCGGCTTTCGCTGCCGTTCGTCGCGGGCGAGTTTAACGGCGATCCAGAGCAGCAGCAGGCCGCCGATCAGTTTGACGAAGGGAAGGGCGAGCAGCTCCACGAAGAGAAGCGTAAAAACGGCGCGCAGTCCGATCGCGGCGACCGTGCCGAGGACAATGCCGCGCCTGCGCTCTTTGGGGGGCAGCCGCGCGCAGACGAGCGCGATGACGATCGCATTGTCGCCGGAAAGCACGACGTCGATCCAGATGATCTCCAGCACCGGAACGACGAAGCTCGAAAGATCGTGGCTCATGCCGCGAGCCTCTCGCGCCGCGCCGCGACGGCGGTTTGGAGAATGGCGATCTCGGCGGCTCTGACGATTTCCGCGAAGCTCGGATGGCCGCCGCGCCGCGCCGGCCAAGGGATATGGATGAAGCCGACGTAAGGAGGTTCAGGCGCGGCGAGCGAATGATAGAGCGCCGCGTTGCAGAGATAGGTGCCGGCGTCGCGCGAAAGATAACTCGCGATGCCGGCGCAGCGCAGGGCCGCGAGGATCTGCGCCGCCGGAACATGCGCTTGGAGGATGGCGGCGCCCTTCGGCACGAGGCGGAACTCGCGGGCATGCGCGCCGCCGGCATCGGGCGCCACCAGGCTCACGCGATTAAACGCCCGCGTTTCGATCGAGATCAATTTGCGCTGGCCGGCGAGGCCGAAATGCAAAATGGCATCCGGTTTCACTTCGGCGGCGAGTTTGGCGAGGCGCGGCGCGATCTCGGCATAGAGCACCGGAAGGACGCGCGTCTCGAGCTTGATGCCGAAGCCGGCAAACCGCGCCTTGCGGCGCTCCAGTGCGACCATCAGATCGGCGCTTGGATTATGCCGCGCGCCGGGGAAAGCGGCGAAGACCGTCGCGAGAACAGTGAGCATGATCGGCTCCGGCGATCCTTCAACCGACCGCGACTTCCTCGGTAATCAGAATGGCGCGGAAATCGTTCACGTTGGTCAAGGTCGGACCGGTAACGATCGAATCGCCGAGCGCTTCGAAGAAGCTATGTGCGTCGTTTGCCGCAAGACTCTCCTGCGGCCTGATGCCTTTCTTCCAGGCGCGGGCGAGGGAATCCGGGCCAAGATAGGCACCGGCGATCTCTTCGATCCCGTCGACACCATCGGTGTCGCCGGCAAGCGCGAAAATATTGGGATGGCCGTCGAGCGAGAGGCCGAGGCTCAAGAGGAATTCGACGTTGCGCCCGCCGCGCCCCGATCCGCGCACCGTCACCGTGGTTTCGCCGCCGGAAAGCAGCACGCAGGGCGGCGCGAAAGGCTCTTGACGGCGCGCCACCTGCCGCGCGATGGCGGCCAGCGCTTTGCCGATGTCGCGCGCCTCGCCTTCGATGCGGTCGCTCAAGATATGCGCGGCGATTCCCGCTTTGCGCGCCGCTTCGGCCGCCGCTTCGAGCGCCATCTGCGGGGTGGCGATCATTTTTACCTCGCCATTGGCAAGGCGCGGGTCGCCCGGCTTGACACTTTCGCCGCGCCCGCTCGTCAAAACGTCGCGTACCTTGCCGCTCGTTGCGATTCCGTAACGTGCAATGATCGCCAGCGCATCGGCGCAGGTGGTCGGGTCGGCGACGGTCGGACCGGAGCCGATGTCGATCGCCGCATCGCCCGGCACGTCCGAAATCAGCAGGGTAACGAGCCGCGCCGGATGACAGGCGAGCGCAAGCCGGCCGCCTTTGATCGCCGAGAGATGGCGGCGCACGCAGTTCATCTCGCTGATCGACGCTCCGCATTGGAGAAGCGCCTTGTTAAGCGCCTGTTCGTCTTCGAGCCGCAGTCCTTCGAGCGGCAGAGGCAGCAGCGCCGACGCGCCTCCGGAGATAAGGCACAGCACAAGATCGTCTTCGCTGAGACCTTTGAGGCTTGCCAGGATCCGCCTCGACGCCGCAAGACCCGCTTCGTCGGGAACGGGGTGGCCAGCTTCGACGACTTCGATCATGCGAGTAGGCAAATGATGGCCGTAGCGCGTCACCACGACGCCGGAGAGATTGCCGGACCAAGCCGTTTCGACGGCGCGTGCCATCGAGGCCGCGGCTTTGCCGGCGCCGACGACCAGCGTGCGGCCTTTCGGAGGCGGCGGCAGATGGCGGGCGAGAACACGGCCGGGATCCGCCGCCGAGATCGCCGCGTCGAAAAGCGAACGTAACAGAGATTTCTCATCCGCCATGTGAGGAAAACTGCCTAAATATGAGCTAGCGCCCCGATTGGCGTGCCGCCCGCATCGCGGCGGCCGAAAGCGCCCCAGCGTTTGCTTCGATGCTTATGCCCGGATCGCGACGGCAAGGAAAGCGGTTGCGCCGATCATATGTGATAGGTCAATTCCGCGTCGCCGCGCATGGCGAAGGCGCGCATATCGGCGAGCGTGCGGCTGTCGAGAACCGTCGCGATCGCCTCGCGCGCTTCGAGC
>JASHSW010000234.1 GCA_030038595.1 Methylovirgula sp. | reverse complement strand
GAAGTCGAGGTAAAGGAAAAGAAGGACCGCGTCGAAGACGCCCTCAATGCCACCCGGGCGGCCCGCGAGGAGGGAATTCTGCCGGGCGGCAGCGTCCCGCTGCTGCGGGCGGTAAAGGCCCTGCTGGCGCTCAAGCCCGAGAATGCCGACCAGAAAGCCGGCGTCGACATCGTCCGTAAGGCCATTCAAACTCCCGCCAAACAGATCATCGACAACTCCGGAGCAGACGGGGCCGTCGTTGTCGGCAAAATTGTCGAGAACAGCAATTACGCTTATGGGTACAACGCCCAGACGGCCGAGTTCGGCGACCTCGTCAAGCTCGGTATCATCGATCCGACGAAGGTCGTCCGCACCGCTCTGCAGGACGCAGCCTCCGTGGCCGGGCTGCTCATCACCACCGAAGCCATCGTCGCGGAACAGCCGAAGAAAGAGACGGCCGGAGCAGGCGGCGGCATGGGCGGTATGGGCGGCATGGGCGGTATGGATTTCTGATCCGAGCCGATCCATTTCACGACTTTAAAAGCCCCGGATTTCCGGGGCTTTTATTTGTTGACGGCACTTGCCCCGGCGGCGAGATTTATGATTGTGGAGGATTGTGGAGCGGTCGGGGATCTTGCCGCAGAGCTCGAGCCCCTCCAGATTTAGTCCTAAAGCGCTCAGGTTCGCACCGTCCTACGCAGGGAGAATGAAGTGCGTCATGCCTCGCTGAACGGACCGCCCAAAAGGACGACCACGCGGGCCGATCTTTTGAATGCGGTTTACGAATCGTGCAAAGGTCTGTCGCGCGCCCAGGCGCGGGAGATTTTCGAGGTGGCGCTTGAGGAGATCTCCGTCGCCCTGGTGCGTGGAGAAACGGTCAAGCTCCGGTCGTTCGGGCTATTTTCGGTACGTGCTAAGCGCGAGCGGATCGGCCGCAATCCGCGCACGGGGATCGAGGTACCGATCAAGCCGCGCCGCGTGCTGACGTTTCGGCCGTCCCCGGTGCTTGTTGGCTCGATCAACGCCGCAAATCCCTCCCTCAGGCACAACGTTGGTTCGTAAAAGCCTCTCGGCGCTTGTCCGCCGCGCCCTGATTGCGGCGCATTTTCCATTTGCAAAAGACCGCGATCCGGGCACATGTCGAGGCAAGGGCTCCCCGCTTGCCGTGAGCCTTTCTTGACGCATGCGAAAACAATGGCTTAGAGCACTGCCGTGGGCTCGGCCCAGATCCTGCAGGCAAACCTCGTCGAAGCGCTGCATCGCGATCCGAGCCGCCCTAGCGTTGCATGTTGCGCGTTTCAGAGAAACCGCCCCGGCCCCACGCAGAAGGGGCTGGAACATTTGAGTCCGAGGTCCGCCGTGCAATGGCATGACCGCGGGCTTCCCGTCCGACAAGACAACATGAAGGTACAATGAAACTCCTTGCAATCCTCATCGCGCTCTTCGCCGTGGCTGCCGCATTTGTCGCCCGTGGGACGGGAGATCCGATCCTCTATGTGTTGAGCGCTACCTCGGTGATCTGCGCGATCACCATCTACGAGAGCCGCGCGATTTCCCGCTATCTGCAGATTTTCGCGGCGATCTTCGGCACCGAAGTGGTGATTTTCGGTCCGCTTGTTCTGGCCGCCAAATTGAGATTGTGGCCGACGGCGATCGCCAGCTACGCACTGCCGATCAGCCTGCCGCTGACGGTCGCCATCTTCGCGATTCTCGTCTACGCCGTCTCGTTCGTCCCGGTGGTGCGCTCCATGACGCGGATCGCCGACCGCTATTTCGTGACTGACGAGCGCACCACGGCGCGCATCTGGCCGCTGCCGGCATTCGGCGGACTGGAACGCGCCGTCGCCACCGCGATGGTCGTCTTCTTGGTTCTCCTCAACCAGGCGGAAGTAGGCATCAACATTCGCCTCTCGTTCTTCTCGCGCGACTGGTTCAACGCGATCCAAAACCATGACGCCAAGGCGTTCTGGTACCAACTCTTCACGGTGTTTCTGGTCTGGGCGTTTCTGTACATTTTCGCAGCGGTCGTCGAATATGTCGTGTCCTCGACGCTGGTCATCAGATGGCGGCGTTGGCTCACCGGTTATTACACCGAACGTTGGCTCAGCAATCACACGCATTACCGCATGTCGCTCGTCGGCGCCGCGACCGACAACCCGGATCAACGCATTTCCGAAGACATCAACCGTTTCATTGATGGCGGCCAGATTGGCTATGGAGTCTATTCCTTTTCGATCCTGCTGATCTCCAACCTGACGTCGCTCGTCTCCTTCGCGATTATTCTTTGGATTCTCTCGGCCAATTTCACGATGCCTTATACATCGATCGCGGTGCCGGGCTTCCTCTGCTGGGTGGCGCTCATCTACGCCGGGCTTGGCACGCTTCTCACGCATTGGATCGGCCGGCCGCTGGTGCGTCTGTCGTTCGTCCGGCAGCGCTACGAGGCGGATTTCCGCTTTTCGCTTGCCAGATTGCGCGAGTACGCCGAGCAGGTCGCGCTGCTGAACGGAGAGAGTGCCGAGAAAATATCGCTGCGCCAGCGGTTCGCCTCGATCGTCAAGAATTATTTTGAGATCGTGGCCTGCCGCAAGCGGCTGACCGCGTTCACCGCGTCCTATGGGCAGATCAGTCCCTTCATTCCTTACATTGTTTCGGCTCCCTTCTATTTTGCCGGCAAGATCGAACTCGGCATCATGACGCAGACGGCGCGTGCCTTCGGCAGCGTCAACGACGCGCTGACTTTCTTCGTCTCCTATTACGTGTATCTCGCCGAGTTCAAATCCGTACTCGACCGCTTGAACTCGTTTGAACGGGGCATCGAGACGGCCGAAACCTTGGAAGCCACGCCCCAGTGGACGCCGTCGAATCAGGAAGGCGTCAACGTCGATGCGCTGACGGTGCGCCTTCCAGACGGGCGCGCCATCATCGAGGGCGCCAATCTGCGCCTCGCCACGCGCGAGCCGACCTTGTTCACCGGTCCCTCCGGATCGGGCAAGTCGACGTTCTTCCGGGCGATCGCCGGGATCTGGCCGTATGGCGAGGGCAGCGTGCAAGTGCCTGCCGATGCGCGCATCATGCTGCTCCCGCAAAAGCCCTACATTCCGATCGCCACGCTGCGCGCCGCGCTCAGCTACCCCGCCCCGCCCGACACGTATGACGACGAGACGCTTCGCACGGCGCTCGTCGCCGCCAATCTCGCCGACCTCGTCGGCAAGCTCGACGTAGAGGATGTCTGGTCGCAGACGCTGTCGGGCGGCGAGCAACAGCGCGTCGCGGTGGCGCGGGCACTCCTCGCCAAGCCCGACTGGCTCTTCCTCGACGAAGCGACGACGGCCATGGATGAGCCGATGGAAGCCGAGATCTATCGGACCATCCGCGAGAATCTGCCGGGCACGACCGTCGTCTCGATCGGGCATCGCTCCAGCGTCGGGCAGTTCCATAAGCGCCGTTTCGAAATGCACCCGACCGGCACGGGCATGTTCACGCCGGGGGACATGGCGGCGCAGGCGGCGGAATAAGCCGCCGCCGTCAGCCGAGGCGCGCCAGCAGCCGCTCGTAGAGCTTGTTTTCCGCGGCGAAGACGTAATCGACCGCGCCGACGGTGACCTCCGCCGCGCCTTGCGCGACGAGCCAATCGGCCAGTGCCGCGACCTTCTCGGCGGGGCAGGCGAGCGTCAGCCAGCCGTCGGCGAGGTGCCGGCGCGGCCGCGCCGCGAACAGGACTTCGGCGTGTGCGAAGAGTTCGACGTCGGCTTGCGGGAGGCGCGCCGAGACTTCGCGCGTGGTGCGCGCCACTTCTTCCGCCGCAATCCGCGAGAGGATGACGCGTGCCGCCTCGCGTGTGTCTTCGTTCCACGGCGCCGCCAGCGAAGCAACTAGATTCGCCTCGGAGCGCAGGATCACGCCGTCGTCGAGAACTTTCAGCCCGTTGGCGGCAAGCGTCGCGCCCGTGGTCGTAATGTCGACGATGAGTTCTGCGGTTCCTGCCGCGGGCGCGCCCTCGGTCGCGCCGGAGCTTTCGACGATGCGGTAGTCGGTGACGTGGCTTGCCGCGAAGAAACGCCGCGTTAGGTTTACATATTTGGTGGCGACCCGCATCCGCTCGCCGCGCTTGGCGCGAAACGCTGCCGCGACGTCTTCGAGGTCCGCCATCGTCTTAACGTCGATCCAGGCCTGCGGCACGGCGACGACGACATTGGCGTTGCCGAATCCGAGCGGCGCCAAAAGCTCGAATTTTGCATCGGCGTCAGGCACGGTTTCGCGCACCAGGTCTTCGCCAGTCACGCCAAGATGCGCGGCACCGGCAGCGAGCTGGGTGACAATCTCGGCTGCCGAAAGAAAAGCAATCTCGACGTTTTCGAGACCCGAGATCCGACCGCGATAGTCGCGCGCGCCGCGGCCCTGCACGAGATGCAGGCCGGCGCGCGCGAAGAAGGCGGCGGCGTTCTCCTGAAGCCGGCCCTTCGAGGGCACTGCCAGCACGAGCGTTGCGGAATCGCTCATCGCCGCCTATCCGCAGTTTGCGCCGAGAGTCGTTCGACGAAGATCGCCGCACCGACCGCCGGAATATCGGCGGCCGCGCCGAGCGAGCGCAACAATCCGTCGTAACGGCCGCCGCCAATCACCGGCCTGCCCTCCGGCCGCTCCGACGCTTCGAAGGCGAAGCCCGTGTAGTAATCGAGATTACGCGCGAACCGTGTCGCGAAGCGCAACTCGGCGATGTCGATCCCGCGCGCCGCCAGGAATCCGAGCCGCGCGTCGAACCGATCGAGCGCGGCGCCAATATCGAGATGGGCGTCGGCGGCGAGCGCGCGCAATCGCAGCGAAGCCTCATCTGGCTCCGCCTCGATGGCGAGGAAATTTTCGAGCACGGCGCGCTGCTCGGCAGGAAATCCCGACCCGGATTTCAACGCCGCCTGTTCGAGAAAGCGCTCGGCGATCTCAGCGGCGCTACGTCCCCCGACCGTCGAAATCCCGGCGATCGCGAGAAGGTCTTCGACGAGAGAGCGCGCGCCTTGCTTGTCGGCTCCTTCGAGCGCCGCGAGCACGCCGCTGTGATCATGGCCGGTGGCGTTCGTCGCGGTTGCCAGAACCGCGTCGAGCGTCTTCTCTTGAGCGTGGCCGCGCAGAATGCGCCGGCGCCATTGCGGCGAAAGATCAAGTGCCGCAAGCAGTGCATGGATAAGGCCGGCGTCGCCGAAGCGCACGTCGAGCGAAGGCCCGCCGCCATTTGTCGCCGCATCGAGCGCCAGGCTGAGGATCTCGGCGTCTGCCGCTTCGCGGTCGGCGCGGCCGAAGCTTTCTAGCCCCGCCTGCAAGAATTCGCTCGCGCCCTCGTTGCGATAGCGGAAGACCGGGCCGCAATAGCTGAAGGTGGCGGCCTTTCCCGCCGCCTCCGAGGCAAGGTACTGACGGCAGACGGGAATCGTGTATTCCGGGCGCAGGCAATATTCGGCGCCCGACAGATCGCTCGTCAGGTAGAGACGGCTGCGGATATCCTCTCCCGAATCGAAGAATACCGCCGGCTTTTGCAGAATCGGCGGTTCGCAGCGCGGATAGCCGGCCGCCTCGAGATGTGCCAAGATCGCCGCGCCAGCGGCGCGCGAGGCTGTAAAGTCGGGTTCGCCCACGGAATTTCCTCAAATTTGCTGCTCTCTTTAGCAAGCTGCGGGCGCCACGGCGATGGCTTTCGCTCTGCAAGGTGAATTGGCTCTTGCCGCGCGCCGCGTCGCGCCGGCGGCTAGGAAACGGCAAGAGTTTCGAGCCCGATCACCGGGGCGGAACCGTTGCGGCCCTCATAAAGATCCCGCACGAGCGCGGCGCGATGGGCGAGAATCGCGCGCTGGTTAAGGCCGCCCTTGTCGGTGAGTTCGTCCGGTTGCGGCGGCTCATGCAAGAGCGCGATCCTCGTGATCCGGCGCGAGGATCTCGCTGCGGCGAAGCCGTTCAGCAAAGCAGCGAATTTTTCGAGCACTGCGGGATGGGCGAGGACCTCGGCGGGGGAAACCTGCGCGCCGAGACGCGCTAAGGCGCGGCACGCCGGAATATCCGCAAAGACGAGCGCCGCAAGATCCGCCTCGCCTGCCCCGGCGATCGCCAGATCCCTGACATAGGGGGCGAACGCCTCGACGAATTCCTCGCGCAACGGACCGACACGCACCCATGCGCCGGTCGCAAGCTTGAAATCGTCATCGAGTCGTCCGTCGAACCAAAGCCCGCGGCTTGCGGAAATGCGCAGCGCATCACCGAGCCGATAATAGCCTTCCGCATCGAAAGCGCGCTGCGTAAGGTCGGCACGCCGCCAGTAGCCCGGCGTGACGTGCGGGCCCTTGATCCGCGCTTCATAGCGTTCGCCATCCGGCACAAGCTTCAGTTCGCTTCCCGGCAACGGCAGAAGAGCGCCATCCTCGCTTGCGAACGCGGTGGCGGGCGAAGTCTCGGTCGCTCCATAGCCGCTCATCGTCCGGATCCGCTCGCCGCAGGTCTGTGCCGCGATTTCGGCGACCGAATCGAAACAACGGCGCGGTAACGAAGCGCCCGCGCAGAACGTGAGTTGCAAGCGATGAAAGAACTTCTCGGCAAGCGCCTTGTCGCGAGCGAGATGCGGCAGCAGCGCTTCGAACCCGCGCGGCACGTTAAAATAAAGCGTCGGAGAGATCTCCCACAGATTGGCGAGCGTCGCTGCGATCTCGGTCGGTCGGCCGGCGTCGATGTAGAGCGTGCCGCCGTGTCGGAGCACAAGGTTGAAATTCTGATTGCCGCCGAAACTATGATGCCAGGGCAGCCAATCGACGAGCACCGGCGGCGCGGCGCCCAGAAAACGCAGAGCGGATGCGATCATCGCCTGGTTTGCGCAGAGCATGCGCTGTGTGGTGACGACCGCCTTCGGGATCGCCGTCGAGCCTGAGGTGAATAGGAATTTGGCGATCGTGTTCGGGCCGACCTCGGCATGCGCCGAATCGAGGGCCGGCGTTTCCGGCGTCGCAAAGAGCGTCGCGAGATCGGCGGCGCGGCCGCCCGGCGATTCGGCGGCGATGATCCCGACGGACTCCGGCAGAACGGCATCGATGGCCGCTCCAAAGCGTCGGCCGTCCTCGACAAACAGCAGCCCCGGCGTAAGCAGCTCGAGGACGCCGCGCAAGGCGCTGAAATCGCCCGAGGCCAGTGCATAGGCCGGCGAAATCGGCGCGTAGGGAATGCCGACATAAAGGGCCGCGAGCCCCGCGAGCGCATGGGCGACGCTATTGCCGGAAAGGATGACGAGCGGCCGCTGCGGACCGAGACCTCGACCAAGGAACGCCGTGGCAAGCGCCCGCGTCCGGACCCGCGCTTCGGCGTAGGTCAGAGTTTGCCAGTTGCCACGTGCGTCGCGCTCGGCAAGAAAGACGCGCTGCGGGGCGCGTGCCGCCCAACGATCGAGCCAGGCTGTGACCTGCGTCTCGTACGTTTCGAGCTGCAAAGGCGAGCCGACATAGAGCGCGCCCTCGGGTCCCGGCACAACCGTCATCTCGAGCCGGCCTAAATCGATCTCGCGCCGAGGTGAGGGCGGCATCCGCTGCTCCTCTCAAAGTCCAAAGCCGCCGCGTCATCCGACGGCGCCGTCTTCACCGGGACGGCACCGTCTTCATAGAGGAAGAGGTTGCAGCACTCCAGGGCTGGCCCTATGGTCGCGCCGCCGACGGCCTGGCTCCCGCCGCGCCGGTGTTTTGGGGCGTAGCCAAGCGGTAAGGCAGCGGATTTTGATTCCGCCATGCGGAGGTTCGAATCCTCCCGCCCCAGCCAGGCAGGTGCGGTCTGTCCGTCCAGCCCGCGCCTGTCCCGCAACGCTTCGAGCTGCTCCCATATCGCAGGTGACGCACCCCCTGATATGGGAGCCGGCGCACGGATAGACTTAAGGCCTCTCAAAAAATCTCGCCGAACGTCTCACGCCCGCTCTTTGGGGTGCAATGCTTTCCAAAATGCCTTCGTCTTCCTCCCGATTTTCTTAGCAATGTTAGCAATAGATTACGCAGCCGCCCTGCGCGATCCTAACGTACCGAAAGGCCGGTAGAAGGATCACGTGAGACAAGCGTCATGGGCGCAATCAATTTGATCATCGGTGGAATTTTTGTCGGGATCGCTATTGGAATCGTGGCGCTCTGGATCTCGGCTCGCCTCGCCGGCGGCGACGCAGCTCCGTAAGACGAGCGGCACAAAAAGCTTGCGGGCTTCCAGAATCCGAGTTCGAACTTTCGCAAACTCCAGATCTCCATTTTTGCGAAGCCCAAGAGCCTTTGCCGCTTCGGGAGAAACTCCCGAGCCCTTTAGGTAACCCTGCCGTAGCTCGTTCGTATCCCGTCTCGCTAGCATGCGCGTCGTCGCATGAACGAGATCATGCGCTTCGGTGAGGGCGCGCACGACCAAGCGATGGGCTCACCGGCCAACGAAATCTCGGCACGAGTCCGCGCTCAAGACGGCAGACGCGCAAGTCCAAGCTGGAGAGGAAAAGCCATGAGTCATCGAGGGAAAATTCTATTATTCGCAGGAGCATTGGTCGGCCTTGTCGCAAGCGCATCCTATGCCTTTGCGAACGAATTCATCGTCCAAGAGGAGAAAGATCCGAACCTTTGGCCCGTAACCGGCCAAAATTATGCGCTGCAACGCCATAGCGCGCTGAGCGACATCAACAAAGAGAACGTCGATAGGCTCCAGATGGTGTGGTCGCAGTCGAGCGGCGCGTTGCGTGGCCACGAAGGCCAGCCGCTCGTCGTCATGGTCGACGGCACCCCGATGATGTTTTTGGTCAGTGCCTGGCCGAACATCGTGCAAGCGCTCGATCTCTCCGATCCGGATAATCCGAAGGAAGTCTGGAACTATCTCAAGAAAACCGACCGCGACGAGTCGGCCGTTCCGCGCGCCTGCTGCGACACCGTGAACCGCGGCCTCTCCTACGCCAGCGGTAAGGTGGTGTTTGGCACGCTCGACGGTTTCGTTATCGCGCTCGATGCCAAGACCGGCAAGGAGATCTGGGTCGTCAAGCACTCCTATCCGGAACATGGCGAGACGCAGACCAACGCGCCGATGATCGCCGGAAACCTGGTGATCGCCGGCTTCGGCGGCGATGAATTCGCGGCTCGCGGCCGCCTCGACGCCTACGACCTCGATACCGGAAAGCTCGTTTGGAGCAAGGAAAGCAACGGCACAGACGAGGAAATCGGCATCACGGCGGATACGAACAAGTTCAACTCTCGGCATGATCAGACCCAAAATCAGGGCTTCACTTATCCGGGCGACGAGTGGAAGCGCGGCGGCGGCTCGCCTTGGGCCTGGTACAGTTACGACCCTGAACTCAAACTGATCTACGAGTCGAACGGCAACCCAGGCAACTGGAGTCCGACGACCCGCTGCGGCGCCAACCCGCCGACACAAGAATCCTGCAACTCCGGCAAATGGGACAACAAGTGGTCGATGACGATCATGGCGCGCCATTTGGAAGACGGAACGGTGGCGTGGAACTACCAGTGGACTCCGTTCGACCAGTGGGACTATGACGGCGTGAACGAGAACATCCTCGTCGACATGCCAGACGTCGACGGCAAACCATGCAAATGCCTGGTTCATTTCGATCGCAACGGTTTCGCCTACGTGCTCAACCGCGAAACTGGCGAACTCCTGCGCGCGCATAAGTTCGTGACGGTAAACTGGGCGGAGCGGGTCGATCTCAAGACTGGCCGTCCCGTGAAAGTCTACGAACACTCGCCGTTGAAGATCGGGGTGACGACCCAGGCGTGTCCGTCGGCGATGGGCGGCAAGGACCAGCAGCCTTGCGCCGTCGATCCCAAGGACCCGACGAAGTTTTATTGCCCGACCAACAACTGGTGCATGACGGACGAACCGCAGGAGCGCACGAGCTTCCAGCAAGGCACCGTCTATGTCTTCGCCAACGTCTACATGTATGAAGAAAAACCAGGCGTGGCCGGCCGGTTCAAGAAATTCGACGTTCTGACCGGCAAGGAAGATTGGGATATCCCGGATCCCTACCCCGACTGGGGCGGCGCTCTCGTCACCGACGGCGGCCTTGTCTTCTACGGCAGCTTGAACGGCGACTTCCGTGCGGTCGATCGCGATACCGGCAAGGTCCTGTGGCAGCGCAAGCTCGCCTCCGGCATCATCGGCAATCCGATCGCCTATAAGATCGACGGGAAGGAGTACATCTCGATCTGGACCGGAATCGGCGGTTGGATCGGCCTCCCGGTCACGGCCGGTCTCGACATGAACGACAAATTCGGCGCGATCGGTGCGACGGCGATGGCAAAGGCGACCAATCTGCCGCTCATCCCGCAAGGTGGCACGCTCTTCACGTTCCGCGTCTACTGAAGAGGCTCAACCACTGGCGTCCCCGGCGCGAGCTCCCATGCGCGCCGGGGACCCTTTCTTTTTCTGCCAACCTTACCGGAAACAACTCATGAGACTCCGTAGCGTTCTGTTTGCGATCGCTTCGATCGCGGTCTTGCTTCTCGTTCGGCAACCGGCGCGTGCGCAGACCGACTTCGACGATATGACCGCCGCGCAGAAGCTCGCGGCAAAGGCCGAAGCGGCGAAGCAGAAGCTCGACTTCCTCAGAGTCTGCGCCGATCCGGGCAACCTGCCGTTCTCGGACCTGAAAGGGGAGGGCTTCGAGAACAAGATCGCCGAAATTCTAGCGAAGTCGATGGGAGCGGAGCTCAGCTATTATTGGCGTCCCTACCTCGAGCGCGGTCTCACCCGCGCGACCTTCGATGCCGACGCCTGCGACGTGTTGATGGACATCCCCGCAGATTACCAACAGGCATTGACGACGCTACCTCTTTATAAGTCGACTTATGTCCTGGCCTACCGCAGCGACAGGGGAATCGCTCCTTTCACAAGCCTCGACGACCCGCGCCTGAAAACCTTGAAGATCGGCGTTTACGAAACATCCGGTTTGCGGGAGGCATTGGCGCAGCACGGCGTCACCAAGAACATCGAAGTTCAACCCGTCACCTACGACGGCGACAAGGTCGTCAAGGACCAACCTTGGTGGCAGGTCGAGGAGGTCGCTTCAGGTCAGCTCGACGTGGCCGCGGTGTGGGGGCCCTTCGCTGGTTTCGCCAAGGCCAAGAAGGGCGCTCCGCTGACGATCCAACCGGTCAACCGCATGGAAGACACCATTCCCCTCGAGTTCGAGTTGGCGCTCGGGGTAGCTCGGACCGACGCCGTGCTGAAATACATGATCGACAACGCACTCGAGAAGCACAAGGACGAGATCAAGAAAATTCTCATTGATTACGGAGTTCCCCTCGTCGAATGCGGCACTTGCATCATCTCCGGAGACATCCCGGCGCACGGGACCTACTATGCGCAGATAATGCATCCGATCCGGCCGACGGATACGACGACGGGCGAAGCCCCGCATGTCGGCGATGCGCAAGTCGAGACATGGCTGAGCCAAGGCCTCGACGTAAATTCCGCTCTCGACGGCGCGGTGCTCGCCGGCGATCTCGAGCGCATCCGTTTTCTGGTGAGCAAGGGCGCGAACGTAAACTGGCGCGACGGACTCGGCCAATATCCGATCCACATCGCCGCCGAGCAGCGTGACATGGACGTGCTCGCCGACCTAATCGACGACGGCGCAAAGATCGAGGCGCGGGACAACGACGGCTGGACTCCCCTCATGCACGCCGCCGCGCAGGACAACGTCCCGGCTATTCAGCTGCTCGTGGCACGCAAGGCTGACGTCGATGCTGTCACCCCGCAAGGCTATACGGCGCTCGCCTACGCGTTGGCGCAAGGCAAGTTCGCGGCCGCCAAGGCGCTTGTCGACGCCGGCGCCATGGTGAGCAAACCCGTGGGCGCGGAAAAGTTGACGCCGCTGATGATCGACGCCAGCCAGCGCCCGATCGAGCAGCGCGAGATGGCGCTCGTCGAGGGCGTCGGGCCGCTCGACATTGCGCGCCTTTTGGTCGCGCGCGGTGCGCACGTCAACGCGGCCTCCACTGCCGGCATGACGGCCCTGATGATCGCCGCGGTCCACAACAATCCCGCGATGATCGGTGTGCTCCTGCAACTCGGCGCCAATCCCGCAGCCAGAGAGGCGGGCGGCCGCACGGCGCGCGACCTCGCGATAGCCAACCAAAACGCCGCGGCCGTCAACATTCTCAACGTCCTCGCCGCAACCGCGCCGAAGACCGATGCCAAGCCTGATCCGCCGCGTGGCAGTGTTTCGCAGCAAGGGAAGAATCTCTGATCGATACGGCAAGCGGGCTTCGCATAGCCCGACGCCCGACCGGTGAACCCACCTCTACTCCGCAATCCGGACCCTCGATCGGATGATGAAAGCAGCATTGCAATTCGCACCGCGTCGCGCCGACAAGACTACCTGCCCGGGCCTCTATCGGCGCTCATGGCGAACTCTTTGCAGACTTGGCGCCGCAGGTTTGACGATAATGTTCATCGCCCCCAGCGCGGGATGGGCGCAATCTCAGCCGGCGGCCATGGCCACGCCGATCAAACATTTGCGGATCGTCTATCTCGGCAAACGCTACAGCGAACCGGTCCCTTTGTCGCTCCTCGACAAGCCCGTCTATGACAAGGGCATTCAGGGCGCGCGCGTAGGCGCAGCAGATAATAATGTCACCGGGAAATTCGTCGGTCAGGAAACCGATCTTACCGAGGACATCCTACCGCAAAACGGCGACATCGTCGCCGAAGCCAAGAAGGTCTTTGCGGCCGGCAATTCCCTAATCGTCGCCGACCTTGAAGCGAAAGACCTGCTGGCGGTAGCCGACCTCCCTGAAGCCAAAACAGCGATCATCCTCGACATCCGCACCAGCGACGACGACCTGCGCCAAGAGCAATGCCGGGCAAACGTCTTTCACCTCGCCCCCAGCTACGCCATGCGCGCCGACGCCCTCGGCCAGTTCCTTCTTTACAAGCGATGGCAGCGCTGGTTCCTCATTCATGGCACAAAACCGGCGGATCTCGCCTATACGGCGGCGGTCAAGCGCGCCGCATCCAGGTTTGGCTCGCGCATCGTCGCCGAGCGCACCTATGCCTATAGCGCGCGCGCCCGCACCACCGATACGGGCCATCAGCAGACCGAGCAGCAAATGGCGCTGCTAACCCAAAGCGTCCCGGCTTACGACGTGATCTTCGTAGTCGATATGGATGAAGTATTCGGCGAGTACCTCCTGTTCAACAGCTTCGATCCGCGTCCAGTCGTTGGAACGCAAGGACTGATCGCGGTTGCCTGGCACCGCTCGTTCGAAGAATACGCCGGCCAGGAAATGCAGAATCGGTTCGAGAAATTCGCCCATCGCACCATGACCGAGCGCGATTACGAGGGCTGGCTCGCAGTTCGGATTTTCGGCGAAGCCCTGCTGCGCACCGGCGCAACGGATACGAAGTCGTTACGCAGCTACATCCTCTCTGACGAATTCAACATTGCCGCCTACAAAGGCATCGGCCTTTCGTTTCGAAAGTGGGATCTGCAATTGCGTCAGCCAATCCTGCTCGCAGGCCCGCGTGCGCTCGTCTCAATCGCGCCGATCGCAGGCTTTCTGCATCCGAAGTACCTCACGGATTCCTTGGGCTTCGACGAGCCGGAAACGAAGTGCCATTTCGCCAAATAGAGGACCACGCCAGCCGATGCGCCTTGCCCTGTCGATCGCATTATCCGCGGCTATTCTCTCGTCGCAGGCCGCACTCGCCGCCACC
Source organism: Methylovirgula sp. (assembly GCA_030038595.1). GTDB lineage: Bacteria > Pseudomonadota > Alphaproteobacteria > Rhizobiales > Beijerinckiaceae > Methylovirgula. The sequence goes on along the minus strand of JASHSW010000234.1, from coordinate 5,592 downwards.
CTTTTCGTGACCAACGAAAGAGATAATACGGTAACCGTACTCGACAGTGAGACGCTCGCTATCAAGAAGATCATTCAAGTCGGAGCCAGGCCGCGCGGAATCGTGATGTCGCCCGACCACGATGAAATTTTTGTCTGCCTCGGCGACGATAACCGCATCGACGTTATAGACACGAAAACTCTTAGTGTCTCGCGCAGCATTCCCAACGTTCCCGATCCGGAACTGATCGCCACAGATCCCAAGGGCGAGCGCCTCTACGTCGCGAACGAGGAGCAATCGCAGGTGACCGTTATCGATCGCGCTACCGGCAAGATCGTTGGCACCGTCGCAGTCGGCGGCGAACCGGAGGGGCTCGCCGTAAGTCCAGACCTAAAAACCGTCGTGAACACGTCGGAATTGGCCAGCATGGCGTTTTTCATCAATGTCAAAACGTTGAAAATCGAGGCCGATGTCCTCGTCGACCAGCGCCCGCGCGTGGCGCAGTATACCCGCGATGGAAAACAGGTCTGGGTTTCGGCAGAAGTCGGCGGCACGGTTTCCGTCATCGACGCGCGAACGCGCGTGATCATCAAGAAGATCGGATTCGACATCCCGGGCGTGCAGCCGGAACTGATCCAGCCGGTCGGTATTCTGTTTTCTTCGGACGGAAAGCGCGCCTATGTCGCTCTAAGCCATGCCAATCACGTCGCCGTGGTGGACACGAAAACCCTGATGCCAATCGCTTATGTGCTCGTCGGCGAAAGACCATGGCATATGGCGCTCGATCCGAATGGAACGAAGCTCTACGTCGCAAATGGCAACACCAATGATCTTACGGCGATCGACCTCAAGACCCTAAAGCCGATACGTTCGGTCAACGTCGGCCATCTTCCCTGGGGCGTCGCGGCTATGCCTTGACGCATCAGGCTGCGCTCGCAGCTCTTCAGTTTAGCGGTCCTGCATTTGGTAAGTGAGGCGGATGAGATCCGAGGTTCGTTCCACTCCGAGCTTGCCTTTGATGATGCTGCAGGCGTTCGCAACCGTTTTGTAGGTAATCCCCAGCGCCTCGGCTATCGTCGAGAAGTTCTTGCCCTCGCCGATGAGACGGACGATATCGACCTCGCGCGTCGTCAGCTTCTGTAATGGGTCCACCCCGCCGTATTGCGAAACGACGAGCTGCGCGGCGATCTCTCGCTCGACGTAGCGGCCGCCGGCGCCGACTTCGCGGACGGCCGCCATGAGTTCATCGGCGGAGGCCGTCTTGCTGATGTAGCCACGCGCACCGGCCTCAAGCGTGCGCGAGACATAAATGGGCTCCGCGTGCATGCTGAGGACGAGAACGCGCACCGCCCGGTCTTCGAGTTGCAATCGACGCAGCAATTCGAGGCCGCTCGAATTCGGCAAGTTCAGATCGAGGAGGACGAGATTGGGGCGTATGGTCTTGAATAAGGCTAGCCCCTCGCGTGCGGAAGAAGCCTCGAAAACTGCCACGTCCGGCATCGCCGACAAGAGCCGGCGGGCGCCTTCTCGGACGATGACGTGATCGTCCACAATTAGGATCTTCATCAGATAACCTCCGTAATCAACGCTTCCTCCGAGTCCGGCAATGGCAGCCTGGCGCGAACGAAGACCCCGCCGTGACCGACCCGATTGCTCACCACGAGCGTTCCCCCCAAGGATTCCACACGTTCCTTCATTCCCTTGAGGCCAAATCCGAAATCGGTGCCATATGCCGCCAGCCCGGAACCGTCGTCGCGAACTTCGACCAAGACAAAACCACGCCCGTCTTCGCGTGCCTCAATTTCGATTAAAGAAGGATTGCCGTGTCGCAGGGCGTTGTTGAGAGCCTCCTGCAACACTCGGTAGATTGTCGCATCCAACTTTTCGCCGAAGCCCTGGCGCTCGAGATTGGCGGTGATGCGGACGTCATGGCGTTTGCCCCAAAAGCAAATAAGATTGTCAACTGCATGCGTAAGTCCCAGGTCGAGCAGCACCGCGGGCCGCAGCTTGCCCAGCATCGATCGTACATGCTGCTGGATGCTGGAGACTGCCGAAGACATGGCATCGAGTTGGCGTGTGATTCTTTCTCTCGCGGAGCTCCAATCCTGCGATTGAAGAGTCGAAACGTCGATATTTAGCGCGAAGAGCAAAGGCCCGATCTCGTCATGGAGATCGCGTGCCAGATCGGCGCGCTCCTCCTCCTGGACCGTCGCAAGCTGCGCCCCGAGCTTAAAGTTTTGGCGTTCTATCGCCGAAAGGCGCGTCACCATCTCGTTAAAGCAGCGCGCCAGATCGGCTAATTCGCGCGCGCCGATTTCCGCGATACGCGGGCTGTAATCGCCGCTTCCGACGCGCTTGAAAGCCGTCGACATGTTCCGCAGCAATCGCAGCGGCGGCTCAAGCGTTATGTAGATCAACACAAGCACGAGCGTGCAAAAAAACGCGAGAATCGCCAGCGTAACCAGAAATTCGCTCCAAACTTCATCGATCTCGTTATGCGAATCGGTGGTGAGGATGATCGATCCGTATCGTGCGAAGGGCGGTGGAAGAAAGATATGTACGAACTTCGGTTCGCGGGCCAGCAACGCGTTGAACCATTCCGGCGCGGGATTCTCGGGCATGAGAAGAACAGACCTGTCGATTGCGGCGCCTTCGCCGCCCATCAGGAACGCGCGCACATGACGATTCCCATTGAAGTCCTCGACCAGCAGTTCCAACTGGCGAAGCGGATTGACGGCTTCTTCCGCATCGTCGGTCGCGTTTTGTACCGTTCTCACGCCGACGGCCAGCGCCGCCTGCATTTCGGTGTCGACCTTGGTGATGGCGTTCAAATAGATAAGGACGCTTCCAAAAATCAGCGTAGAGGAAAGCACGAAGGCAATGGAAATCAGCAGTCGAAATCGCAACGACATCGAACCGTCCTACGCGCACCAGCACCAATAAAGTCGGAAGCGATATCCCAGCAAAGACAATTTCCGCGTCTGCAATATTATAGAGGCCGCTCCAGAGCGCCGACACGAAGATCAGTCTAGGAAATGCGTATCAACTCGCCCGGAAAATGCGGGATATAATCCCGACCTGGGAGGACTTGGGCTGACAGTTTGTTTCCGGCCTCGCCTTGCCCGAGTAAAGAACCGTCTGCACGCCCGCCAACTGCTTCTCGGCGACGCGGAACTTGAAGGCACCGCCCGGCACCGCGCGATTGAGGTGGACGATGTCCTTATCTTGTCGGAACAATCGGACCTATGGGCACTTTGCGCAGGCGATAACCTTATGAGCGGCCTGCGTTTCTGATCCATGCGGCACATAGGCTGCGCAGCGATCGGCGCGGCGCAAAATCGCATTCACGTTTCTGACATGATCTCCGCCGATTCGGTATCCTGCGACCCGGCCCTTGTGGTAGGGACGGTGGCTTTTTGGGCACTCCGGAAAGGTGGCACGAATGGATTTTGCACGCCGGTTTCGGGCCGCCGTAACACTGCCGACGGCAAGTGCGTTTCTTATCTTGCTTCTTGCGGTGGTCGACTCGCGGGCCGAAGCGGCATCCGGCATCTGCGAAGACGCGGCTGGGCTTGCCGTTTTGCCCACACCGCTGGCGCCGTGGAAGGGCGCGCCGCTGCGGGTCGTCTTCGCGGCGGAGAAGCCGCTTACAGGCGCACTTTCGCTGATTGCGCCGGATGGAAGCGTTGCGACCAAATCGTCCGAACGGCAAGGCGGGCCGCCGTATTTCTGGTTCGCCGAGGTCGCCTCGCCGACAGCCGGAACGTGGCACGCCAGCCTCGCGCTCTCTAATGCGCCGGCTGGATGCGGCACGGTTACGCGCGACATCATCGTGCACGATGCCGCGCCGTCGCCGCCGCGCGCGACGCCGGGAAGCCTCTGGCCGCTTCGCAACACCTGGAACCGCGCGACGGAAAACCTCTATTCGGCATGGATCCAAAAGCTTTTCGACGGACCGCTCGATACCGAGCTATCGTGGCCGACGCTGCAAGACGTGTTGCGCGACCGATCGCGCAATATTCTGTTCAACTATTTGGGCCTCCATGAAGACGAGATGGGAATCGTTTTTCACCCCGACTGCGCCAAGCTCCCTTATTTCTTGCGCGCCTACTTTGCGTTCAAGATGGGCTTGCCCTTCGGCTACTCGCATTGTTCGCGCGGCAAGGAGGGCAGCCCGCCGAAATGTTCGCAGTGGTTTAACACTTCGAATGCGGGCGCAGGCCCAGCCGCGCCCGCGGCGTCGTTCCGTCGCTTTTTGCCGATGCTCGCCGACGCCGTCCAATCCGGAAACGGGCGCACCTCGGCGAGCGACAACGACACCGACTTCTATCCGGTGCCGCTGAGCCAGGAAACGCTGCGCCCCGGGACCATATATGCCGATCCGTACGGCCACATTCTCATGCTCGTACGGCGCGTGCCGCAAGTCGGCAGCGCGGCGGGCATTTTTCTCGCGGTCGATGCGGAGCCCGACGGGACGGTCACGCGCAAACGCTTTTGGCGCGGCAATTTCCTGTTCGTGCACGATCCCGCCCTCGGCAGCCCCGGGTTCAAGCGCTTCCGGCCGGTCGTCCGCGCCGAGAGCGGTGCGTTGCGGCGGCTGACCAACGCCGAAATCATCAAAGATCCGCAATACGGCGACTATTCGCTCGAACAGTCGCGGCTCGGGGCCGAAGATTTCTACGACCGGATGGACGAGGTGATGTCGCCCGCGCCGCTCGATCCTCTGCGTGCGATGGAGGACGCGATCACGTCGCTCGAAGAGCAAGTAAAGACGCGCGTCACGGCGGTCGAAAACGGACGCAAGTACCTGGGCAATTCGTCGGGCGACGCGGCGATGCCGGATGGTCCGTCGATCTTCGAGACGAACGGAGCATGGGAAGATTTTGCGACGCCGGCGCGCGATTTTCGGCTGCTGATTGCGATCGACGTGGTGGAGGGGTTCCCGGATCGCGTCGCGCGGCACCCGGAGCGCTACGCGATGCCGGCAGGCAAGAGCGTCGCCGAAGTGCAAGCCGAATTGGAGAGCGTGCTCGCATCGGAACTTGCGACGCGCAAGTTCACGTATACGCGCAGCGACGGCTCGACGTGGACGCTCTCGCTCAAGGATGTCGTCGATCGGGCGCCCGCTTTTGAGATGGCGTACAACCTGAACGACTGCGTGGAACTGAGGTGGGGCGCGCCCGAAGGAAGCAAAGAGGCATCGACCTGCAGGCGGCATGCGCCGCAGGCGCAGCGCGTGAAGATGTCGGAATATCGCACCTGGTTCCACGAGCGGCATTGGCCGACGCACGCTTAGCGGTCTCTGCATGCGGCCCTGCCTGAGACAAGGGCATCGATCCAGCCCCGCGCCTCGGCGATCGCGGTAAGAAGCCTGTCGCGCGTCGCGGAGGTCATTTTTCCGGGCGCTTCGGGTTTATGGAGAACTCCTTTCGACCGCAGGCAGGCACAGACCGGGGCATCGCGGCCTTTGCGCGCGCCGTCACGGCGATCGTTTGGCGGCGCGGCCGCGCGCTTATCCCCTACCGGTTTCCGGACACACAGAAGCTTGCCAAACCTCGATCTCCCGGCTTAGGTTGAGCCTGGGGCTGCGAGGTATGCCGGCTTCGCGAGAAG
>JASHSW010000233.1 GCA_030038595.1 Methylovirgula sp. | reverse complement strand
TTGTTCGGCGCCAAATTCCTGGCGCTTGCTCCCGACCATCCGCTCGCCGAGCGCATGGCGGAGCGGGATCCCAAGCTGGCCGCTTTCATCGCCGAATGCCGCTCGCGAGGCACCTCGGAGGCAGCCATCGAGACCGCCGAGAAACGCGGCTACGACACCGGATTGCGCGCCCAACATCCCTTCGACCCCAATTGGCTGCTCTCGGTTTATGTCGCCAATTTCGTGCTGATGGATTACGGCACGGGCGCGATCTTCGGTTGTCCGGCGCACGACCAGCGCGATCTCGAATTTGCCAACGCCTACGGGCTTGGCAACACGCCGGTGATCTGTCCGCCCGGCGTCGATCCAGCCACATTCAAGATCGCCGAGGAAGCCTACGAGGGCGACGGCACGCTCATCAACTCGCGGTTTCTCGATGGGCTATCAAGTGCTGCCGTAAAGCAGGAAATTGCCAAGCGGCTGGAAAAGGCGACGCTCGATGGCCGCCCGCAAGCGCGGCGGCAAATCAACTTTCGCCTGCGCGATTGGGGGATTTCGCGGCAGCGTTATTGGGGCTGCCCGATCCCCATCATTCACTGTCCCGAATGCGGCGCCGTGCCGGTGCCGGAAGCAGATCTGCCGGTGGAATTGCCGCAGGATGTCTCGTTCGACCAGCCCGGCAATCCGCTTGCCCGGCATCCGTCGTTCCTGCATGTCGCCTGCCCGCGTTGCGGCGGCGCGGCGCGCCGTGAGACCGACACGATGGATACGTTCGTCGATTCGTCCTGGTATTTTCTGCGCTTCACCGACCCATGGGACACCGCCGCGCCGACGCGCGACGCGGCGATCCGGCACTGGCTGCCGGTCGATCAATATATCGGCGGCATCGAGCACGCGATCCTTCACCTGCTCTATTCACGGTTCTTCACCCGCGCCATGCAGACGACCGGGCACGCCGATTCGCTGAAAGAGCCGTTCGCCGGGCTCTTTACGCAAGGCATGGTGGTGCATGAAATCTATCGTAACGAGGAGGGCTCCTATTTCTTGCCAAGCGAGGTCGTGATCGAGACCACACCGGAAGGCCGCCGCGCCTTTAGCCGCGACGGCCACCGGCCGATCCAGATCGGCCCGCACGAGAAAATGTCGAAGTCGAAGCGCAATACCGTCGATCCCGACGAGATCATCGCCTCCTATGGCGCCGATACGGCACGCTGGTTCATGCTTTCCGATTCGCCGCCCGAGCGCGACGTGATCTGGAGCGAAGAGGGAGTGAACGCGGCGGCGAAATTCGTACAGCGCATTTACCGGCTGGTCGAGGACCTAGCCTCTGTCGCGGCGCCTCTCGACGCGCCAGCTCCTGTCGAATTTTCGCCCGCCGCCGCCGAGGTGCGCAAGGCCGCGCATGGCGCTCTGATGCGCGCCGAGGAAGACCTGAGGCGCCTGCGTTTCAATCGCGCCATCGCGCAAGTCTATGATTTGTGGAATAAATTGTCGGCGGCCCTGAGCGCCGTCGAGACACCATCCGTCGCTGTGGATCTGCGTTACGCCTTCCGCGAGGCAGCCGACATATTCGTGCGGCTTTTCGCACCGATGATGCCGCACTTGGCAGAGGAGTGCTGGAAGCTTCTCGGCCATCGCGGACTTGTCGCCGAAGCGCCCTGGCCGGTTGCGGAAAGAGGCCTGATCGTTGAAGATACGATTAGCCTGCCGGTGCAGGTAAACGGTAAAAAACGGGCGGATCTCGTGATCGAACGCAACGCCGACCTGGTCGCCATCGAACAAGCTGCTCTGGCGCTCGACGGCGTGCGGCGGGCGCTCGACGGCAAACCGGTGAAGAAGGTCATCGTCGTTCCGCAGAGGATCGTGAATGTCGTCGCCTAGGCTCGCATGGATTCGGTGGCTGCCGCGGCTCGCCGTTTTGCTGCCGCTGCCCTTGCTCGGCGGCTGTCTCACCGTCGAGCCGCTCTATGGCTCCTGGAGCGGGCAAGGCGATCATCTCGCCGCCAAATTGCAGGCCGTCGCCATCGATCCGATCGACGGTCGTCTCGGCCACTATCTCGGCGACGATTTGCTCCTCGCGCTGAACGGAACCGGCGCACAGCCGCCTGCGAAGTATCATTTAATCGTCACGCTCGCCGAACATTCGCAGTCGGCTTTGATCGATACCGTGACCGGCATTCCGACCGGCTCGGCGGTGATAACGACTGCCGACTTCAAACTTGTTCCGGTCGCCGGGCCCGAACCGATCTTCAAAGGCAGAGCCTTCGTTGCAGCGAGCTACGACCGTTCGTTGGCGCGCTTTGCCGACGTGCGCGCGGCACGCGATGCCGAAATCCGCGACGCGCGGATGCTGGCCGATCAAATTCGCACCCAAGTCGCTGCCGAGCTTGCGACGCGCACCTGATGGTCGCGATCAAAGCCAGCGAGGCGGAGCGATTTCTCAGGCGGCCGCCAGCGAAGATTGTCTATCTCCTCTTTGGCGCCGACGCCGGCCTCGTCTCGGAACGAGCCCAGAAGATCATCGCGTGCGGCATCGACGATCCCAAGGATCCGTTTCAATTCCTGCGGCTCAACGGCGACGATCTCGCCGGCGATCCATTGCGGCTCGCCGACGAGGCCAACACGATGCCGCTATTCGGCGGGCGGCGGGCGATCGCCATTAACGCACAGGCCAAAAGCTTCGTCGCCGCGCTCGAACCCGTGCTCGCGGCACCCCCTAACGACTGCACCATCGTGATCGAAGCGGGCGCCTTGAAGCGCGACGCGCCGCTGCGCCGGCTTTGCGAGGCGAGCCCGCTCGCCGCGGCGCTCGAATGCAATCCGGATTCGGCCAAAGACCTCGGCGAACTCATCGATGCGGAACTCGGCGCAGCAAATCTAGAGATCGATCCCGACGCGAAGGCGCTGCTCGTCTCGCTGCTCGGCGAAGACCGGCTTACGACGCGTTCGGAGCTTGCCAAGCTCGTCCTCTACGCGCACGGCGCCGGGCGCGTAACCATCGAGCACATCGCGACGATCGTCACCGCGGCGTCGAGCCTTGCCGTCGAGGCCGCGGTCAACGGTGCGTTCGAAGGAAATTTCGCGGCGGTCGAAGAATCGGCAAAACGCGTATTCTCGGAAGGCGGCGACTATAATCTGCTGCTCGGCACCGCCTTGCGTCACGCCGCGGCGCTGCATCGGGCCCGGCTCGATGCCGAGTCGGGCCGGCCCGAATCCGGATACGGCGCATTCCGCCGCGGCGCGGGTTTCGATCGGCATGTCCGCGCCTGGACCTCGGAGAAGCTCGCCCGAGCGGTCACCGGCTTGGGCCAAGCAATCGCCAAAGCGCGGCGCGAGCCGGGGCTCGCGCAGATGATCGCATTG
>JASHSW010000232.1 GCA_030038595.1 Methylovirgula sp. | reverse complement strand
TCTCGCGGAACTCGCCCGCGATTACATGCAGCTGCGCGGCATTCAGGAGCAGATCCGGATCGCCCGCGATAATCTCGGGACGGCGAACGATATTCTCGCCGTCACGCGGCAACGACAAGAAAAGGGCGTCACTTCCGATCTCGACGTAGAAAACGCTGCGGCCGAGGCGGATTCGATCCGCGCCAGCCTGCCCGATCTCGCGCGCCAGGAATCCGACGCGATCAACGCCTTGAGCCTGTTACTCGACGAGCCGCCGGGCGGCCTCGCCGTCGAACTTGCGCCGCGTGCCCTGCCCTTGCGGCCGCCGCGTCTGCCGGTAGGCATACCTTCGGAATTGGCGCGCCGGCGCCCCGATATCCGCGAGGCCGAGGCGCAACTACACGCCGCGACCGCCAACATCGGGGTCGCCGTCGGCGAATTCTATCCGAGCGTGACGCTCAACGGCAGCGTAGGATTCCAGGCGCTGGATCTCACCAATCTTTGGAAGGGCAGCTCGCTGCAATACGCGCTGGGGCCAAACGTGACGATGCCGCTCTTCGAAGGCGGCCGTCTCAAATCGACGCTCGACCTGCGCGATGCGCAGCAGCAGGAGGCGGCGATTGCCTATCACGAGACGGTGCTGAAGGCGTGGCACGAGGTCGTCAACGCGCTGGTCGCGTATCGTACCGAGCAAGAGCGACGCCTCAGTCTTCGCCGGCAAGTCGGGCATGCCCAAGCCGCCCTCGACCTCGCCCGCAGCCGCTACAATGACGGTGTCGCGCAATTCATCACGGTGCTCGACGCACAGCGCACGCTGCTCTCTGCCGAACAGCAATTGGCGACAAGCGCGACCAACGTCGACATCGATATCGTCGCTTTATACAAGGCGCTCGGCGGAGGTTGGGAGACGACCTTCCCGCCCGAACCTTCGCTCGCCACGATCGAGGCGCCGTAGGCGACCGGGCGCAGATGTTCAAACGACGTCGGCTCGCGCCCGGGGTTCATTCGAAGGCGACCGTCAAGCCGCGTCTTTCGCACTCGGCGGTGATCCCGGCGACGATTTTTTGCAGATCCTCGACCTCTACCTCGTTGTCGTCGTGCGGCGCGTCCCAGGTCAGGATCTCGTCGAGGCGGATGACGAAATCGACCGGGGTCGCCGCGCTGGGTAGGTCGGCGGCCGGAAAGATCGTCAGCGATTTGGCTCCGCTGGTGACGCGAAACGCCCCTTCGGTCAGTTCGACCGTCAAGCGGCCGCGGCCTTGGCTCGTTCGCCCTTGGCTCATAAGGACAACTCATGGTCGCGTGCCGGTCTCACCAGCCGCTGCTCCTCACCGCCACCGCAACCTTGCGCATGAGGCTCGGCAAGGCCTCGGTTTCAAGATCGGAATCTCTTACCCACCTGCACCCGGCCGGAGCTTCGCTCTCCACGTCGGCCACGAAAACGTCGAGCGACAAAGAGAAATGCGTGAAAACGTGCGCCACACTTTGCGGCAGTCGGCGATAATCGGCAACCAGCGGTGCGGCGTGCAAGGCGGTCAGCGGATCATAGGAATCCGTCCCGAACGTGCTCGGAAATTCCGTCATTCCTCCCAGCAGTCCCTGTGATGGCCGGGTGCGCAAAAGGACTGCATCGCCGCGCCGCAGGACGAACGCCGCGCCGCGCCGATGCGGCCGCTCCGCCCTCGGCGGTTTGCGCGGCCAAGCTTCCGGCCTGACCTGTGCCGCCGCGCCACAAAAGGCGCGCAGCGGACAAATCCCGCAAGCGGGGCGCTGCGGCGTGCAGATCGTCGCACCAAGGTCCATCATCGCCTGCGCAAAATCGCCGGGCCGTGCGTCCGGCACCAATCGCGCGGCTTTTTGGGCGAGCAGCGGCTTGGCTGCGGGCAACGGAACCTCGAGTACATCGAGACGCGCCAAGATCCGTTCGACGTTGCCGTCGACCGCCGCCGCCTTTTGCCCGAAGGCGATCGCCGCGATCGCCGCCGCCGTATAGCGGCCGATCCCCGGTAATGCGCGCAACGCCGCTTCGCTCGCCGGAAAGCTGCCGCCGTGCTCGGCGACGATTGCGCGCGCGCAGGCGTGAAGGCTGCGCGCCCGCGAATAATAGCCGAGCCCCGCCCATTGCCGCATCACCGCTTCGATGGGCGCGGCGGCAAGCGCCGCGACATCCGGCCAGCGGCGTAGGAAAGTCTCGAAATAGGGTTTGACCGCCTCGACCCGCGTCTGTTGCAACATGATCTCGGAAAGCCAGACGACATAGGGATCGGGCCGGGCGCCGGGCGGCGCCCGCCACGGCAAACTGCGCCTGCGCCGGTCGTACCAGGCAAGCACTGCCGGGGCGATCTCGGCGTCGGCCGGGGAAACCGGCGGTTCGCGGCGCACCGCGCTAGAAAGACCTTGCATCCGTCTCGTTTAGCCTGTCTTCCAAAATCCGCATAGCGCGCCCTGCCCGGTTGCCGCTTCAGGAGATGCTGGCGCGCTCGCCTTTGGACCCGCCGCGGATTATAAAGCCTCATGCCTAAGCCCCGGCCCTGGTCGCGCCCGCTTGCCGATCTCGTTGGCGCAGCAATCGATCCGGTTCTCGCCCGGCAGGGATTCGGCGCCTCCGACATCGTCCTGTATTGGGGAGAAATCGTCGGCGAACGGCTCGCCGCCATGTCCGAACCGCTCTGCCTGCGCTGGCCGCCACGCGGCAACAACCGCGGCGATCTTCCGCCGGCGACGCTCGTGGTGCGTGTCGAAGGCGCTCACGCTCTCGAATTGCAACATGTCTCCGGCATAGTCATCGAGCGCGTCAACGCCTATCTAGGCTTTGGCTGCGTCGGCCGGATCGCCCTCCGCCAGGGCCCGCTGGAACACCGCCCAAAGCACAAAGCGTCGCCCCGCCCGCCGTCGGCGGCGGCCGTTGCTGCAGCCGAAGCAGCCGCCGCCGGGATCGCGGACGATGCACTGCACCACGCGCTCTGCCGCCTCGGGGCGCGCGTTCTGCAACCGCGTTCCTAGCGGCGATTACCGAGTTTTAATTGCTGCAGGCGCATGCACGACCTGCACAAAGTCGTGGATTTCGTCCATACTCCGGATCCTCGCGTCTCTCCCCGCCGCCTTGGCATGGAACAACTCATGCAGAAAAAGCTCCCGTTGACGAGTTGCCGCAACCTTTTGGAACTTGCGGCCGCGGCCGTCCTCACTTTGGCTGGCGTGGCTGCGATCGTCGGCACGTGGAGCAGGCCGGTCCACGCCCAAGGCACCGTCGTGCCCATCGCGCAGCTCATGGAGCCGCAGGCCCTGCCCGACATTCCGCAAGGCAAGCCGAACGCGCCGATCACCATCATCGAGTATGCCTCGATGACCTGTACGCATTGCGCCGCGTTCCATGCGATGACCTATCCGACGCTGATCAGCAAATATGTCGATACCGGCAAAGTACGCTTTATCCTGCGCGAATTCCCACTCGATCCGCTGGCTACCGCCGCTTTCATGCTGGCGCGTTGCTCCGGACCGCAAAAGCGCAACGCCGTCATCGATCTCCTGTTCGACCAGCAGAAGAATTGGGCTTTTACCGACAAGCCCCTCGAGTCGCTCGCCAATCTCCTAAGGCAGACCGGCATGACGCAGGCCGCGTTCGAAACCTGCATCAACGACCAAAGCCTTTATGAGAAGGTCGAGCAGGAGCGCGACAGCGCGGCGCAGAAATTCGGTATCGACGCCACCCCGACCTTCTTCATCAATGGCCGGAAGATCAGCGGCGAAATCAGTCCCGACGCTCTCGATAAGCTCCTCCAGCCCATGCTGAAGGGATAGATTTGTCGCCGCTGCGGCTGCTGCTCAACGTCCTTTGGCTGCTGACCGGCGGCCTGTGGATGGCGGCCGCGTGGTTCGTCGCCGCCGTTATCATGGTGGTGACGATCATCGGGTTGCCCTGGGCACGGGCTGCCTTCAACATCGGCGGTTACACGCTGCTGCCATTTGGGCAGCGCGCGATTTCGCGCCGCATCGTGATCGGCCGCGACGACCTTGGTACGGGACCGCTTGGGCTCGTCGGCAACATAATCTGGGTCGTTCTTGCCGGCTGGTGGCTAGCACTGGCGCATCTGCTTCATGCCATTCTTCTGGCGATCACGATCATTGGCCTGCCTTTCGCTTGGGCTCATTGGAAACTTGCCGGCATAGCCCTTTGGCCGATCGGCAAGACGATCGTTCCCATCGAAGTGTGAGCCGCGGCTTGGAAAGCCCTAGTTTCGCACAAAAAAAGCACTGTTTGCGCTTGCCCTTTCGTGCCGGCCTGCCGCCTATATCCGGGCCTCGGGAATTGGCCGGAACGGGCAGGTCCGGCGGCGCTCGTGTATGATGCAATGATTCGCGGCAAGAGGCCCTTCGTACATGAAATTCACCAAGCTGCACCTCGCCGGGTTCAAGACGTTCGTCGAACCGACGGAGTTCTTGATCGAGGCCGGGCTCACCGGCGTCGTCGGGCCGAACGGCTGCGGCAAATCGAATCTCGTCGATGCGCTGCGCTGGGTCATGGGCGAGACATCGTCGAAGACGATGCGCGGCATCGAAATGGACGACGTGATCTTCTCCGGGAGCGGCACGCGTCCAAGCCGCAACATGGCGGAAGTCCGTCTGGTGCTCGACAATTCCGATCGCAGCGCGCCCGCCGCCTTCAACGATGCCGACGCGATCGAAGTCGGCAGACGCATCGAGCGCGAGCAAGGCTCGAGTTTTTTCATCAACGGCCGCGAAGTGCGGGCTCGCGACGTGCAGCTTTTGTTTGCCGACGCTTCGACCGGCGCCCGCTCGCCGGCCATCGTCCGGCAGGGCCAGATCGGCGAGATCATCGCGGTGAAACCGCAACAACGTCGCCGTATCCTGGAAGAGGCGGCCGGCATCGCCGGGCTTTATTCGCGCCGCCA
>JASHSW010000231.1 GCA_030038595.1 Methylovirgula sp. | reverse complement strand
ACGAGACTCGCGGGCGCGGCCAATCGCGCCAGGCTCGGCACGATCTCCCGGTAGGCGGCATATCCGTCCTCGCCCCCGTCGAGCGCCAATTTCGGATCGTAGGCGCGCACCTCCGGCGCCAGGCCGGCAAGCGTGCGGCTTGCGACATAAGGGGGGTTCGCAGCGATGAGATCGAACTTTCCGCCGAGTGCGTCCCCCCAATTTGCGCAACAGATGCCGGCGCGGAATCGAAAGCCCAGGCGCTCCAGGTTGTTGCGCGCCACCCGGCAGGCGGCCTCGGATACATCGACGCCAATGCCGGATGCATTCGGAAAATGCGCGAGCAGCGCGCCGAGAATGGCGCCCGATCCGGTCCCCAGGTCGAGAATACGCAGCCGCGCCCGGCGCCTCCCACCCAGGGCTTCGATCGCCGCTTCGACCAGAATCTCCGTTTCCGGGCGCGGGTCGAGCACCGCGGAACCGATGCCGAAATCGAGACCCCAGAACTCCCGCCGGCCGAGGATGCGCGATACCGGCTCGCCGTCAGCGCGTCTGTGCGCCAGTTCGGCAATCCGCGTGGCGGCGCTGCCGATCGGCCGATCGTAATCGCGCACCAGCGCCGTATGGTCGATGCCAAGCGCCGCGCAGAGGAGGAGCCGCGCATCGAGCGCCGCCGTATCGCGCCCGGCGAACAGAAGGGTGAGCTGCCGCTGCGCTTCGCTGCGTGATGCGCTCGGATCGAAGGAGATCGCCGGCCTCATGAGACGTTCGGCGCGCCGACTGCCTTGCCGAGGATCCGCGTCAGCCGCGCCGCAAAGCCCGGCGCGTCGGCGAGCTTCTCGCCATCCATCAGCTGCGCCGCATCGAATATGAGCCAGATGGCATCGTTGAGGGCTTCCTTGTCCGCTTGCGCCATCTGCGCGGCAAGTGCCGCGATCAGCGGGTGTTTGGAATTGATCTCCAGCACCGGCTTTGAAACGTTCTTCAACTGGCCGTGCTCGGCGAGCATGCGTTCGAGCCGCCGATCAAGCCCATGATCGGCGGCGACGACGCAGGCCGGACTTTCCGACAGGCGGTCGGAGGGGCGCACGTCGGAAGCCACTTCTTCGAGCTGCTGTTTCATCAAAGCGAACAGCGTCGCAAGCGCCGCGGCGGGCGGCTCGGCTTGTCCTTCGGTTCCCTCCTTGAGCGGGATCGACTTGATGTCGGCGGCGCCTTGCGACACCGATTTGAACGGTTTGCCCTCATAGCCGACCGCGGTCGAAACCCAGAAGGCGTCGATCGGATCGGGCAGAAGCAGGACTTCGAGGCCGCGGGCGCGGAAGCCTTCGAGCTGCGGGCTTGCGTCGAGCCGTTTGATGGCGTCGCCGGTAAGATAATAGATGGCGGTCTGGTTGGGACGCATCGCGGCGACGTAGTCGGCAAGCGTCCGCTTGCCGTCGAGATCCAAAGTGCTGGCAAACCGGGCGAGTTTGAAGAGCGCGTCGCGCCGTTCCGGTTCTTCGTAAAGTCCCTCCTTGAGGACCGCGCCGAAGTTTGCCCAGACCTTCGCATAGGCCTCGGCATCGTTTTCGGCGAGTTTCGTCAGTTCCTGCACGATGCGGTTCGCCACGCCTTTCTTGATCGCCGCGAAAACGGCGCTCTCTTGGATCAGCTCCCGCGACACGTTGAGCGGCAAATCGGCGGAATCGACCACCAGTCGGACGAAGCGCAGCCAACTCGGCAGAATTTCGGCGTCTTCGGCGACCAGCACGTGGCGAACGTAAAGCTTGCCGCGGCCCTTGCGCGAAGAATCGAAGAGATCGAACGGGCGCGAACCCGGTACGAAAGCAAGAACCGTATATTCGTGGCGGCCCTCGGCGCGCCAATGCAGAGTGAGCGCCGGCGCGTCGAACTGGCCACAGAGACTGCGGTAGAATTCGTTATAATCATCGGCGCTGACCGCGTTCTTCGGCTTGCTCCACAGGGCCGAGCCGTCGGTGAGCCGGCGCGGCTCCTTGCCGAGCGCCTCGACGAATGCAATCGGTACCGCGATGGCACTCGAATGCTCGCGTAGAATGCGCTCGACGTGCGTCGACTCCAGATATTCGGACGCGTCTTCCTTCAGATGCAGGATGACGCGCGTACCGCGCGCCGGCGCCGCCTCGAGCGCCAGAGGGGCGATGGAAAACGTTCCTTTGCCGTCCGAGCTCCAAAGGTGGGCCTCGCCGGCCCCTGCCCGCCGCGTTTCGACGTCGATGCGCTGAGCGACCATGAATCCCGAATAAAAGCCGATCCCGAATTGGCCGATCAGGTCCTTGCCGACCGGCGCGTCGTCCTTGAGGCTGTCGAGGAAAGCACGGGTGCCGGAGCTCGCGATCGTGCCGAGCGATTGGGCAAGTTCTGCCGCCGACATGCCGATGCCGTTATCCGCCACGCTCAACGTGCGGGCGTGTTTGTCGAGACTAACGGTGACGAGGAAATCGGGATCGGCGGCGACGAGCGTCGGATCGGCAAGCGCTTCGTAGCGCAGTTTCTCGCAGGCGTCCGCCCCGTTCGATACAAGTTCACGCAGGAAAATATCGCGTTCGGAATAGACCGAGTGGACCATCAAATCGAGAAGCCGGCCCACATCGGCTTGAAATGCATGGCTTTCAGCCGCCGCCATATTCGATTTCCTCCAATCGTAGCAATTCTTGAGCGCCGTCGCGGCGATCCGAGATATCGTCGAGGGCGGCCGCAGATTCAAGTCAAGCCGAACGGTCTACTCGGCCGGCGCGGACGCGCTCGGCCATCCTGCAGAGATTCCAATCATAAAAAGAGCCGGTCGAAGCGAAGCTTCAAACCGGCTCTATCGTCGCCTGCATTCAAGTCGACGGTACTTGGCCCGTGACCCCGCGGGGGGCTGGGGGGCTGACGAGTCCGAGAGGATCCGTGCCAAGCCCGATGGCGACCGGGAGATCTTTCCGCCGTTTCGCGGCGCACGCTAGGCCCCAAAAGGGCAAAACTGTGAATTCGGAGCTTGGTCCACACCTACATTGCGGCGGGAAAACCGCGGCCCTTCAACCCGTTCTGCGGAATAGCCGATCCCCGGCTATCAATAGATATAAGGTTCAGCCGCTGAGCCCGGGCGCCTCGGGCGCACGGAAAAGCTTGCCGCCCCCGCCGGATTCCGCGATCATGGCTGGGGGAGGAGCGTATGGATTTGGAGTTTACGGAAGAAAACCGCAGCGCGGCGAGCGTCGTTTCGCTCGTCGCGAGTCGAAGCGCAACCTACCGTCCCGCCGCCGTTTCGTTCGATCGTCAGGAGCTACGCGACATTCTCGGCCTTTACGGCCGCAAGGTGGCGGACGGCGAATGGCGCGATTACGCGATCGCCGCGACCGAACAGAAGGCGGTGTTCTCGATTTATCGGCGATGCACCGAATTTCCCCTTTACCGGATCGAGAAGGCGCCGAAAGGCGCCCGCAAGCAGGGTGCCTACAGCGTGGTGGCGGCAAGCGGCCTCGTCCTGCGGCGCGGTCACGACTTAAAGCGTGTGATCAACGTGCTCGACAAGATTCTGAAGATCGTTTCGAGCTGATCGGCAGCGCACCGTGCGAAAAAGCCCCGCATCAAGCGGGGCTTATCGTTAGTCGTTGCGCGTGCCGGTGAGCTGCAACAGCGCCACGAAGATGTTGATGAAATCGAGATAGAGCCGCAACGCCCCGTTCACGGACTTCTTGGCCGCGACCTCGTAACTGTCGGATGCGAAGTACATTTCCTTGATCGACTGTGTGTCGTAGGCGGTGAGGCCGGAGAAGATCAGCACCGCAAGGATCGACAGCGCGAACTGCAGCCCCGAGCTGTGCACGAAGAGGTTGACCAACATCGCGATGATGAGACCGAAAAGCCCCATGATCAGGAACGAGCCCATGGCGGAAAGCGAACGCGGCGTCGTATAGCCGTAGAGGCTCAGCGCCCCGAAGGCGGCGGCGGTGATAAAGAAGGCGCGGGCGATCGATTCGCCGGTGTAGACCAGCACCAAGGTCGAGAGCGACAGGCCCATCGCCGCCGAAAAGACGAAGAACAAAGCGCGCGCCGTCGTCGCCGCCATGCGGTTGAGGCCGAATGAAATGCCAAAAACCAGAAGCAGCGGCGCGAACACCACCACCCAGCGCAGCGGGCTCAAGTAAATCGCCTCGCCAAACGATGTAAGGTAGATCTGGCCGAAACGGGCGACGGCCAGCGACGGATCGGTGGTCGTGGCCAGCATGTTGGCGCCATAGGCCACGAGGCCGGTGACCGCCAAGCCGATGACCATGTTGTTGTAGACGCCCAGCATATAGGCGCGAAGGCCCTGGTCGATTTCGGCGCGGCCGGCTTGGACGCCTTGCCCCCAGCGGGCCGTATTGGGGTCGAAGTCGGACATTTTTGCCTCGTCGGTTGAGGAGGCTCTATCGCCTCCGGCCGCCGCGCCTCGGGCGCAGGCGGAACGTTGGGGCTAATATGGCCTATAGCAGCAAAGCCTACAAGGGCGGGGACACCGCCTCGGCCGCCGCCTAAACCTATAAATTTCGTAAGTATTGCGCCGGCTTCTGCCCGAGGACGCGCCACGTTCCGATGAACCCGAGGAGCAGCGCCGCGACAAACGCGCCCCCCGCCGCGGCAAGCGCCTGCGGCCAGAGCCAGACGAAATCGAGCTTCATCACCGAGGTGACTACGCTGAGTGCCGCCGCCCCTCCCGCGAGAACCCCGAAAGCGGCGGTCGCAAGGCCGATCAAGCCGAATTCGCAGAGGAACGCGGCAAGCAGCCGTCGCCGCGTCGCTCCGAGCGTCTTCAGGATCACGACGTCGTAAAGTCGCGCCCGCTGCCCGGCGGCGAGCGCGCCGCCCAGAACAAGCGCCGTAGCGAGAAGCGCGATCGCGGCGCAGCCGCGCACGGCCAGCGCAAGCTTGTCGACGATGTCTTTGACGGCGTCGAGCGCATCCTTGACCCGAAGGCTGACGACGTTCGGAAAAGCTTCGGCGACGTCGCGCACCAGCGCAAGGTCGCCCTGCCCCGAGTCGGGATAGGTGAGCGTGACGAGATCGCTATAGGGCGCCGCGGCGAATGTGTTCGGCGAATAAACGAGCACGAAGTTGAGGCCGAGGTTGCGCCAGTCGACTTTGCGCAGATTGGCGATCCGCGTCGTGATGTTGCGGCCGAGCACGTTGACGGTGATCTCGTCGCCGGGTTTGAGGCCGAGCCCGTCGGCGACTTCCGATTCCAGCGAGACAAGCGGCGGCCCTGCGTAATTACGTCCCCACCACTTGCCCGCAATGAGTGTCGATCCTGCCGGGACAGTTTCGGAGAAGGTAATGCCGCGATCGCCTTCCAGCGCCCAAGCGACGTCGTCGTTGGCCTTGATTCTGGTGACCGGCTGGTCTTTGACCGCGATGAATCGGCCGCGCAACATCGGCACGAATGCGAGTTTCGCGCCGGGTTCGCGCGCCGCGACGAACTTCCGAAAATCTTCGAGCTCAGTACGCGCCACGTCCAAAAAATAATAGCTCGGCGTCACTTCATTCCGCGATCGTTCGATAACGCGATGCAGATTGCCGTCGATCAAAGCGAGCGCAACGACGAGCGTGAGACCAAGGCCAAGCGACAATACGATCGAAGGGGTCAGCGTTCCGGGCCGATGTAGATTGCCGATCGCAAGCCGCAGTTCGACCCGGCGCGGATGCGGAAATCGACGCGCCGCCGCCATGAGAAGCGCCGCCGCGGCGCGCAGCAGAATGAACCCGCCAAGCGCGGCGGCGACATAGATCAGCGCCAATTTCCGGTCTGCCGCCAGCGCCACGCCCGCAAAAACAAGCCCCAGAGCCGCCACCACCAGCGTTACGAGATAGCGCCGCCGCGGCCAAACCGGCGCCGGCGCGACCTCGTCGCGAAACAAGGTCGAGGCCGGTAGATCATGCGCGCGCCCGAGCGGAACGAGCGAGAAGACGAGCGTCGTCAAAAGCCCATAGACAATCCCTGCGGCGATCTCCTGCGGAAAGATCCGCGGCGCCAGCGGAAACGGGAGGAGTCCGCCAAAGGCGGCGCCAAGCAGGAACGGCAGCGCCGCCCCGAATGCTATGCCGGCCAGCATAGCGATGCCGGCCATACCCAGAACTTCGGCAAGCATCATCCGGAAAGCGAAGCCGCCAGGCGCGCCAAGCGCTTTCAAGATCGCGATCGTTTCGCGTTTGCGCTCGATGAAGGCCGCCACCGCATTGGCGATGCCAACCCCGCCGATGAGCAGCGAGCTCATGCCGACGAGCGTCAAGAATTGGCTGAACCGATCGAGATCGCGGGAGAATTGCGGCGAGATGTTCTTCCAGGTGCGGACCTCAAAGCCGCCGGACGGAAAGGCGGCGCGGACCGCGGCGCCGACGGCGTCCGCGTTCTGGCCCGGCGCAAGCGACAGGCGATAGATCCATTTGACGAGCGCACCCGGCTGCAACAGCCGCGTGGCCCGCAGCGCCGCCTCCGACATCAAGACGCGCGGGCCGAACCCAATGGCGCCGGCGAGCTTGTCGGGCTCCGAACGAAGTACGGCGCGGAGCTCGAACATTTGTCGGCCGATCCTAAATCGATCGCCTGGATGAAGATCGAGCCGCGCCGCGAAGGTCGCGTCGGCGGCAACGCCGTAGACGCCGTCACGTGCGGCAAGCACATCCCGAAGAGCGCGCGGCGGCGCGAGTCCGACGCTGCCCTGCGCCGGATAAGCGGCATCGACGGCCTTGATTTCGACGAGTGCGGCTTGTCCGTCACCACGAACCGCCATAGCGCGCATCAATGCGATTTGCGAAAGCCGGCCGCGCGCCGCGAGAAAACGCAGCTCCGCCGCGTTTGCCTCTCGTTGCACGAGCTCGAAGGAAATGTCGCCGCCGAGAATGACGCGGCCTTTTTGCAGAAGCCCTTCGGCAAGCGAACGGGAAACGGAACCTACGCCGGCAATCGTTGCAAGTCCGATCGCCAGACAGGCAAGGAAAACCCAGAATCCGGCAATGCCGCCGCGCAAATCGCGCAGCGCCAGGCGGAGAACCAAACCTTTCGCGGCCGCCACCGGGGAGCTCATTCGATATCCGGCAGAAGCGCCGCAGCGACGCCAGAGCGCGGCGCCTCGATCCGCCCGGAGCGCAAACCGATCATATGATCGCATCGGGCGGCAAGCGCGCTGTCGTGGGTGACCAAGACCAACGTGGTCGCGCGGGCGCGTTTCAATGCAAAAAGAAGATCGACGATGCCGCGCCCTGTCTCCGCATCAAGATTGCCGGTCGGCTCGTCGGCAAGCAGGACCGCGGGCCCCGGCGCCAGCGCGCGGGCCAATGCCACCCGCTGCTGTTCGCCGCCCGAGAGCTCGGCCGGGTAATGGTGAAGCCGATCCTCGAGGCCGACCGCCGCAAGCTCGGCGGCAGCGCGTGCGAAAGGTTCCTTGGCGCCGGCAAGTTCCAAAGGAATGGCGACGTTCTCCAGCGCCGTCATGGTCGGGATCAGATGAAAGGATTGGAAGACGATGCCGATACGTGCACCGCGAAACCGCGCCAGCGCGTCCTCGTCCAGCGCGTTGAGGTCCTCGCCCTGGATCTCCACGTGTCCAGCGTTGGGTCGCTCCAGGCCGGCCATCACCATCAACAGCGTGGATTTGCCCGAACCGGAAGGACCCGTGAGGCCGATTGCCGCGCCGCGCTTTATCGTGAGTGAAATCTGCTTCAAAATATGCACGCGCGCCGCGCCACGGCCGAGGCTCAAATCGACATCCCTCAAGATGATCGCCGCGTCATCCATCGTTCGATCCCCGCACGTCGACCGGCCCTGCAACCGTGCCGTCGCCTTGGCGCGGTGGGTGTCGAAGCGCGCGCTGCTGCGTTGCGCGGCACTTGCGCTTTCGATTCCGGCGCTTTTCGGGCTCGACCAAACTGCCGCGGCGCGTACGCTGAAGCTTGTTGCCTTGGGCGACAGCCTCACGGCGGGCTACGAACTGCCGCAGGACGCCGCTTTTCCGGTCGTTCTCGAAGCGGCGTTGCGCCGCGCCGGCTACGAGGTCAGCGTGGTCAACGCGGGCGTTTCCGGCAATACCGCCGCTCAGGGATTGGCGCGGCTCGATTGGAGCGTGCCGGACGGCACGGACGGCGTCATCCTCGAACTCGGCGCCAACGATATGCTGCAAGGCCTCGATCCCGACCGCACCCGCGAGGTTCTCGATCGCATCATCGCCGCCCTCGCGGCGCGTCATGTCAAAGTTCTGATTGCCGGAATGCTGGCCTCGCCGAACCTCGGGGCCGAATATCAAACGGCTTTCGACCGGATCTATCCCGAACTTGCCGCGAAATATCGCGCACCGCTCTATCCGTTCTTCCTGAAGGGCGTCGTGGGCCACACCGACCTCATGCTGGCCGACGGGTTGCATCCCAACGCGGCGGGCGTCAAGACGATCGTCGCCGGGATCCTGCCCGCCGTCGAAACGTTCCTCGGCACGATGCCGCACGGAAGTTGAATTTTGCGTTGCGGTAGTTTCGGATCACAATATCGCGGAAGGCTTGATTCGCCGACGCGGCGTCGATGCGAGGAGGGATCATGCCCCGTCTGTTCACGGGTCTCGAGATTCCCTCCGATCTCGCGTCGGACTTATCGATGTTGCGCGGCGGCCTTTCCGGCGCGCGCTGGATCGACAGCGAAGATTATCACATGACGCTGCGGTTCATCGGCGACATCGATGGTGCGACCGCGCGCGACGTTTCGGGCGCGCTCGAGCAGATCAAGCGCCCGCCCTTCACGGTGACGCTCGACGGATTGGGCTCGTTCGGCGGCGACCGGCCGCGCGCCATCATCGCCAAGGCGAAACCTGCCTTGCCGCTCGTCGAGTTGCAGGCGGAACAGGAGCGGCTGATGCGCCGCATCGGCATTCCGCCCGAACCGCGCAAATTTACCCCGCACATCACGCTCGCCAGGCTGCGCGACGCCTCGGCCGGGGCGGTGGCCGCCTATCTGGCGACCCGCGGCTTTTTTTTGTTGCGCCGATTTGAAGCGACTCGTTTCGTTTTGTTTTCGTCGCGCACCTCGACCGGCGGCGCCCCCTATGTCGTCGAGGCCGCCTACCCGCTGGGTAGCGCATAGGACCGAGCCGCTGACGTGTGGCTGTAGCGACCCTATGTTGGGACCAAGTGCATCGGGAGTTGCGGTATGAGCATCGAGCGCAAGTCGCCTGCTGACGTCGCCCGCCGTTTGGGCGAGCGGGCCAAACGGGCGCCCAGCGGATGGCAGCGCGAGACCTTTACGCTGCCGCGTCCTCAGGCGCGCGACAAAGCCCGCGAGTGGTTCACGAAATTTCCCAAGGCCGCCTATATGACCGAGATCGAGCTCTGGCGCGAACTCGCCGACGGCCGCATCGAATTCACGATGCGGCGGTTGCCGAGCGCGGATTAGGGCTTGGCTCGCGGTGCCACGATATCCGGCGTCTCCCAGGCAAGATGCTGGCCGGCATCGACAGCGATCATTTGGCCGGTCACGCTCCTTGCTTCCGCCAGGTAGAGGACCGCGTCGGCAATCTCGGCCTCGGCAACCGCATGTCGCAATGGCACGCCGGCGACTTCCTCCGCGAATCCTTTGGCGCCCTGCGGTTCATTGGGAAGCACCGGTCCCGGCCCGACCGCGTTGACCCTGATGCCGCGCGGCGCGAAAGCCTGCGCCATCGTCCGCGTCGCCCACCACAGCGCCGATTTCGTCAGGCTGTAGGAAAAGAATTGCGGCGTCGGCCGAAAGACGCGTTGATCGATGATGTTGACGATTGCCGCGCCTTGCGGAGCTTGGCCGACGAACGCTTGCGAGAGCAGCAACGGGGCGCGCAGATTGATCGCAAAATGCCGTTCCCAGCGATCGAGATCGATCGAGAACGCATCGTCGTCTTCGAAAATCGAGGCGTTGTTGACGAGCAGGCCAAGCGGCCCCAGCGCGTTCGCCGCGGCGGAAACGATGCGCGCCGGCGCGGCGGGATCGAAAAGATCGGCGGCGACGACGAAAGTCCTGCTTCCGCTCCGTTCGAAGCGCCCAGCCGCCGCTTTCGCGTCCGCGTAGGATATCTCGCTGCAATGTAGCGCGAGATCATAGCCCGCCGCTGCGAGGCGTTCGGCGATCTTGAGACCGATCCGTCGCGCCGCACCGGTCACCAACGCTGTTGCCATGCCGAACTCCGCAGTGTTCCGGGCGAAGCCGCGAGCTTTAAGCAATTTCTCGAACGAGGAAAACCTGCCGTCGTCGGTCTAGAGCGCTGCGCCAAAGTTTTGGGAAGGCGGATTCCGATTCTTTTAACCAAGAAGTATTTCGCGACAACATATACGTGAATCGCGACGTACTTTCATACATCAGCTGTTAAGCAATAAATATCATCAAATACATATTCGAATAGTTAATGTAATGTCTCACCGGCAAGCCGTATATTTACCGATATTTTATTTAATTCATGAGTAACCTGGTAACACTAAGCTTCCTTGTGAGATCCAACAGCGACGAGGTATCCCGATGCGACGCAGTCTCTTAGCCGTTCTGCTATCGACAGCGGTCGCCGTTCCGGCATTCGCTGCCGATTTGCCGATGCGATCGGGAGGGCCCTACTACGCCCCGCCGCCGCTCTTTACTTGGACCGGGCCCTATGTCGGCGCCAATGCCTCTTTCGGCTTTGGGCGTTATACCGACGGCGGCTCCTCCTATTTCGGCAACGCCGACGGCGGCCTCTTCGGAGTCACCGCCGGATACAACTATCAATCCGGTTCGCTCGTCACCGGCGTCGAAGGCGACATCGATTTCGGCAGCGTAAGCGGCACCGGCTATCCGGCCGGCGGAATCAGCGGCACCGGCAGCCTCAATGGAGAAGGTTCGATCCGCGCCCGCTTCGGCTATGCTTTCGGCCCTTCGCTCGTCTACATCACCGGCGGTTACACCGGCGCCAATCTCAAAGGCAGCCTCGCCGACCTCTCCGCCGCCCCCAACCTTTATGCCAGCCAATCGACCTATCTCAACGGATTCGTGGTCGGCACCGGAATCGAATACGCGTTTACCAGAAATATCTCGGTAAAAGCCGAGTATCTGTTCAGCGACTACGCTGCGGGCGGACTCTTCAACGGGACGCGCGACGCCATCGGCTCCGGACTGTCTCTCTCGACGATTCGCGCCGGCATCAACTATCATTTCTGAGCGGCATCCGCAGCGCCGAGCGTACCGGAGCGCCCGGAACGCTCGGCGCCACTCAAATCAGCTGGAGATTGACCGCCTTCGGTCCCTTTCCCTTTTTGTCCGGCTCGGTTTCGAAACTCACCCTCTGCCCTTCGTTGAGGCTGGCAAGTCCGGCCCGCTCGACTGCGGTCACATGGAGAAAGATGTCGGGCCCGCCATTATCCGGCGTGATGAATCCAAAGCCTTTGTTCATGTTGAAAAATTTCACGGTCCCCGTCTGTGGCATCCGACGTTCCTCCCCTAGCGGGCGCGCCGGCCATGCCGGCGGCTCCAATTTTTCCATGCGCCGCGAGAAGATGAGACGTTCCCGCGGATTTAGTCGCCGAGCAGCCGAGCGACGTCGGCGCCATAACGGCCCATTCCCATGGTTCGTGCAAGATACGGCAAAACCGCCTGCGCTTCCATGGCAAGCGGATAGGGAGGATTGAGAACGACGAGGCCGTTGGCGGCAAGCGCTGCGTCGCGGTGCGGCGCGCCGATCCGCAACTCGAGGCGCAGCGCACTACCGATTCCCGCCTCCTTCAAAGACCGCTGCAGGGCATCGAGAAATTCCTTTACGGCGCCACGGTCCTTGATCGGATACCACGCCATATAGACGCCGGACGGCCATTTTCGCGCCGCCGCCGTCAGGGCGGCCAGCAAATCGGCGAATTCCGTCTTTGTTTCGAACGGCGGATCGACCAGCACGAGACCGCGCCGCTCGACCGGCGGAACGAAGGCCTTGAGCGCGGTGAATCCGTCGATTGCAATGCTCTTGAGACGCCGGTCGCGGCTGAACTCCGGATGCGCCCTAAGCGCGGCGATGGCATCTTCGTGCGCGTCGCAAAAAATCATCCGGTCTTGGGGGCGCAAAAGACGGCGGGCAAGTGCCGGCGAGCCCGGATAGAGCGGCGGATCGCCGCCAAGCAGCGGCAAGACGATCGCCAAGTAGGGTTCGAGAAGATCGTGCGCATCGGGCGGCGCCCTGGCAGCGACGACCCGGCCGATGCCGTTGCGCCATTCCGAGGTTTTTGCCGCGGCCTGCGTCGAGAGATCGTAGGTGCCGTGACCGGCGTGGGTGTCGATCACCCGAAGCGCCGTCTCCTTGCGCATGAGATAGACCAGGATGCGCGTCAGGATTACGTGCTTGAAAACGTCGGCGAAGTTGCCGGCATGGTAGGCATGGCGGTAATTCATCGGCGCGGCTCAGCGCATCGGCGCGACCGAGATTTGCTGCATATAACAGAAATGCCGGGCGACCTCCGGGCAGGCGACGAAATCGTGCAGGTCCTTGGAGAAGCAGATCCGCACTTCCGCCAATTCGCCCCTCGAACATTCGACGGCGAGCATGCCTGGTTTAAGTCGCCGGTTGGCGGCGATGAAGGCGCGTTCTATGTCGAGCGGCGTCCAGGTTTCGATTTTCCGCGCGTCGGTAAACTGCGGCGGAATGGTGATCGCCGCACGCGCCTTGCGCACGTCGGCGAAATAGTCGCTGGGGCTCTTGCCCGAACAGGTTCCGTGCTTGCGCCACTCGTAACGGGCCAGACCGAGGTCGGGATAGAGGCCCTTCACGGTTTCCAGGGCAAAGAGCGAGGGCGAGGCAATGCCGCCGCAATCGGATGCAAAGCCGTGTCGATATTGCGGCCAAAGCCCGTGTACCACGAAACCGAGATGCGCGCCGTTTGCGCATTGCGCGTAAGTTTTGCCGGCGCCGCCGGTATCGCAGAAACCGGGCGACCAAGATAAGGCCAGAACATAAAAATCGAAGTCGCCGGGGACGCCGGCGGCCCGCGCCGGATCGTTCGCAAGGCCGGCGAGAGAGAACGCTGCGAGCGTTGCGATCGCCGCGCGCGAAACCGAATGAACGCCGAAGGCCATGGCGTTTCCCAAGCGCGGTTAGGGCCGCGCCATTTTGCAATCCGGCGCGTAGGCATAATTGCGATCGAGCCCGGCGACGCACCACTCGACGTCGAATCCCCAACCGATGATGCCGAGATCTTCGTCGATCGTGTACGAAACTTCGCGCACCGATTGATTGTTCATCTGGGCCTCGGCGACGCAATAGCGACGTGGAATGAGGTCGAGGCCGTTCGTACGAAAGCCGATCTCGCGCACCTGCGCGAGGCCGACAATCTCGAGTCCCGATTTCCAGAACTCCGCTTCACGCGCGTGAAACCGCGATTGAATGCGCTCGACGACCGCCGGATCGGCGCAGCCCGGCAGAACTCCCTGGAACGAATCGTAGCGATCCTCCGCCGGCACCTGCGGGCGCGCCAAGCCGGCAAGCGGCGCAGCGCCGGCGGCAAGCCCGATCAAAGCTGCCGTCGCTAACCCGAGTACCTGCATCGGCAAGATCGGTGCTCCACGCAATCTGCTCATCTCGCCCTCCCGGATTCACCCCTAACGATGCTTGCCGGGCGCAACAGCGTCAAGAGGCTCGCCCCGGATCTCGCCGGCCCAAGCCCCCGGCATGCCGGTTGCTGCATGAGCGGCGAAGGCCCGGCGTCCACCACAATGCGTCTCATTTGGACCCGCCGCTGTGCTTTTTTGATCTGCGCTTGCGCCCCAAGCGCCGCTGGAAGCGCCAGAATGTTTCGTGCCGAGACAACCGCAGAGGTCGCAAAGCCTTTCGTCCCGCCGCGCCGGAACGCCGCGTCGGGCTGGAAGAATACGCTGCTCGTACGCGGCGGCTTCTCGATTCTCGCCGCACTCGCCGACTTCTTGGCAATCCTGGCAAGCGGCCCCGTTGCCCAACTGATCTACGCCGCCGCGGGCCTAACCGTCGACACCCATATCCGTCTCGGTCTGTTGGTCGCGGTTCTCTTCACCTTCATGAGCGCGATGCGCGACGAATATGCGATTACCAACTACCTGACGTTCGAAAATCAGGCACGCCGCGCCATCGCGCCTTGGTGCATGGCGCTGGTCGGCGCGTTGGTAATCTCGCTTTCGATTAAGCCGCTTGCCGGCTCGACGGTCCTGGCGCTGGCGACATTCTTCCTCGGCGGGTTCTGCGCCGTGAATTTCGTGCGGCTCATCATCACCTACTCGATCCGCGCCCGGGCCAAGCAGGGCAAACTCGCGGCGCGGCGCATTTTTCTGTTCGGCTACGAAGACGAGCTCAGATCCTTCGCCAAGCGCCACGAACCATGGCTGTTCGGCATCCACGTCACCGCCGCTTCGGTGTTGCGCGCGCCCGACAGTCTCGAAGAGGATCTGGCCTTGGCGCTCGCCTCGGCGCGCATTCTCGAACCGGACGACGTGTTCATCCTCGCGCCATGGTCGGACAAGACGGTGATCGACGCGGCAATCCAGGCTTTCCTGCGAATCCCGACGTCGATCCATCTCGGCTCCGAACGCGTGCTCGAGCGCTTCTCCGACGCCCGTGTCTCGAAGATCGGGCACGTGTCGAGCCTCAATCTCGTCCGCGACCCACTGTCGCCGTCGGAGGTTTTTGCAAAACGCCTATTCGATATCGTCCTCGCCATCGGCGCGCTAATTCTGCTCGCGCCGCTGCTTCTCATCGTTGCCCTGGCGATTAAGCTCGACAGCCCAGGACCGATCTTCTTTGC
>JASHSW010000230.1 GCA_030038595.1 Methylovirgula sp. | reverse complement strand
GTCGGCGCTGTGGGATCCGCGCAATATCGCCCGCACCGGCCGCCGCCTCAGCATCACCTCGGACGCGCGCTATCGTTTCGAGCGCGGCGTCGATCCGGCCTTTTGTGTGCCCGGCATCGAATACGCAACGAAACTCACGCTCGAATTTTGCGGCGGCGCTGCTTCCGAAATCATCCTTGCGGGTCACGTACCGGATGCCAAAACGCGCATCACCTTTCCGTGGAGCGAGGTGCGCCGGTTGACCGGCGTCGAGCTCTCAATCTCGGAAATGGCCACGATCCTCGAACATTTAGGCTTCAAACTCGCCAATGTGGTCGGTAACAGCGATCTCGTCGTGGTCGAAGCGCCGAGCTGGCGGCCCGACATCGAAGGCAAAGCCGATCTTGTCGAAGAGATCCTGCGCATCGCCGGCCTCGAGCGGGTGCCTGCCGAGCCGCTTCCGGCCGATGCAGCCAAGGTCACAACCCCGGTTCTCGATCCGCTGCAGCGGCGTACCGGCACCGCCAAACGGGCGCTTGCCGCCAACGGCCTCGTCGAAGCGGTATGCTGGTCGTTCATCTCGCACGAGCAGGCGGTTCTGTTCGGCGGCGGCGACGCGGCTCTGGTTCTTGCCAATCCGATTGCCGCCGATCTTTCCGATCTGCGGCCGAGCTTGCTGCCGGGTCTCATCACCGCAGCCAAACGCAACGCCGACCGGGGGTTTCCCGACATCGCCTTGTTCGAGGTTGGACAAATCTTTTTGGGTACGGAACCGGCCGACCAAAAGATGTCTGCCGCCGGCGTGCGGCAGGGTCGGGCGCGGCTCGCCGCCGCGGGACGGCATTGGGCGGCCGGCGAGGCGAACGCCGATCTTTTCGATGCCAAGGCCGACGCACTGGCGCTGCTCGGCGCGCTCGGCGCGCCGCTCGGCGGTTTGGCGATCGTATCGGGAGGGCCGCCCTGGTTTCATCCCGGCCGTTCGGGCGCATTGCAATTCAAGCCAAAGAACGTCGTCGGGCACTTTGGCGAGCTTCATCCGGCCGTGCTCGACGCGCTTGGGATCGGCGTGCGGGTTGTCGCATTTGAATTGCGGCTCGATGACATACCATCGCCCAAATCGAAGGCGACGAAGACCAAACCGAAGCTGGAGCTATCCGAATTCATGCCGGTCGAGCGCGATTTCGCTTTCGTGGTCGATCGCGGCGTGAACGCCGCCGAGATCGTGAACGCGGTGAGTGCGGCGGATCGCGTTCTCGTCGCCGACGTTACCGTGTTCGACGTCTACGAAGGCAACGGGATCGCGGCCGGCAAGAAGTCGGTTGCCGTAACCGTCACTTTGCAGCCGCGCGACCACACGCTGACGGAAGCCGAGATCGGCGCGGTGGCCGGCCGGATCGTTGCGGAAGTCGGCGCCAGAACGGGCGCTGTTCTGAGGGGATGAAAAGCTTGCGAGCGATGCTGCTGCTGTTTGCGGCGCTTGGGGTCGGCCTATTCGCGCCTCTTTCCGCGGCGCCGCGGTCCATCAAGGACTGCGAGAAGATCCAAGCGGCCGATGCCTATAACCGGTGCCTTGCGTCCTTCGGCCCCGTTGCACATATGCATCAACTTGCGCCGGTGCCGGCCGGCGCCAACCGCCATACCTATGCCTATCGGCATCGGCGCAGACACGCGCCTATGGCGCGGCACGGGCGGCGCAAGCGCATGCAGTTGGATTAGACGCCGGAGAGCCTCACGCCTTGCCGGGCAGGGCGGCCTTTGCCTGTTCGACGATCGCCTTGAAGGCACCAGGCTCGCGGATCGCGAGGTCCGAAAGCACCTTGCGGTCGATTTCGATGCCGGCGCGCGACAGGCCGTCGATGAAACGCGAATAGCTGAGCCCGAATTGGCGCGCCGCGGCATTGAGGCGCTGGATCCACAGCGCGCGGAACTCGCGCTTCTTGGCCTTACGATCGCGCGTCGCATATTGCATGGAACGATCGACGGCGGCCTTGGCGGCGCGGATCGTATTCTTGCGCCGACCGTAAAAGCCCTTGGCGGCCTTCAGGGTCTTCTTATGTTTGGCATGCGAGGTGACGCCGCGCTTGACGCGAGCCATGGCAGATCTCCAGACAAAGAATCAGGCGTTGGGCAGAAAGAACTTCTTTACGTTCTCGCCGTCGGTCTTGAACAGGACCTTGGTGCCGCGCAGATTGCGGATCTGCTTGTTGGTGCGCTTGATCATGCCGTGGCGCTTGCCGCGTTGCGCATGGATCACTTTGCCGGTCGCCGTCAGCTTGAACCGCTTTTTGGCGCCCGCTTTCGTCTTCAACTTGGGCATTTGCTCGTCTCCATCCGGGCGCCGCGAGGCGGCGCCGCTTATTGGTTCGAGCGGGGAAACTCCCGCTCCGTTCGTTGCCGAACGAGCACAAGAACCGCCACGGCAGCCCTTATCAGCCGGGCGGTTCCAAGAAGCGGGCGTTATAAGCGTAAAGCCGTAGCCAAGGCAACCTCGACGGCGAGCCGCGAGGATGCGGACGGGCTGCTCATTTCGGCGCCAAGATCATCACCATCTGGCGACCTTCCATCAGAGGTTCGGTTTCGACTTTGGCGAAAGGCAGGGTCTCGGCGCGCACCCGGTCGAGGAGCTTATATCCGAGTTCCTGGTGGGCCATTTCGCGGCCGCGGAAGCGCAGGGTAATTTTCACCTTGTCGCCTTCCTCGAAGAAGCGGCGCACGGATTTCATCTTCACGCCGTAGTCGTGTTCGTCGATACCGGGCCTGAGCTTGATTTCCTTGATTTCGACGATCTTCTGCTTTTTACGCGCTTCCGCCGCCTTCTTCTGTTCGAGAAAGCGGAACTTGCCGTAATCCAAGATCTTGCAGACGGGAGGATCGGCGGTCGGAACGATCTCGACGAGGTCGAGGCCGGCTTCGTCGGCGGATTGCTGGGCTTCGGCGGCTTCAACGATGCCTCGGTTGTGCCCTTCGGCATCGATGAGTTGAACTTCGCGAGCGCGGATTTCACGGTTGATACGCGGCCCGTCCTTTTGCGGGGCCTGAGCACTCTTCATGGGACGGCGAATGGGTTGGTCTCCTCTCGTGAAGGATCGAATCCGGCGATTCCCGCGGAATGCCGTGCGGCAGCCGGGATCTCGCCTGACCCGTCCTAGAGAATCGTTGCATTGCGCGGCGAAGTCAATGGAGCGAAAACGGCGCGTCGACATCGGCGTGGCATTTTACCAAATCTCCTTGGGCGTATCGCCAATTCCAGCCCTGCTCAGCTTTGCGGGCGGGCTAACGCGGCATAGGCGGCGAGGGTTTCGGCTTTCACGCGCTCGACGGAAAACCGGTTCAAAACATGGGCGCGGGCGCGCAGCAAAAACGCGTCGCGCGCCGCCGCGCCGAGCGTCAGAGCCTCGAAGATCGATTTGGCGAGCGCCCGCCCATGACCGCTGGGCACGCGCCAGCCGGTACGGAACGCAAAATCGACCTCGGGCGGCGAAAGAACAAGCTCGCTGAGCCCGCCAAGATCGGAAACGACGACCGGCGTTCCCATTGCCTGCGCTTCGACCGCGACGCGCCCGAAGGATTCAGGTCGCGTTGACGGCACGACCGCGACCGCGGCGGCGAGCAGGGCAGCGGGCATGTCGCCGCAATGCCCGACGCGCCGAACCGCACCGGTCAGCCCGGCTTGCCCGATCGCGGCGTCGATCTCCCGGACATAAGCGCTGTGCTCTTGGTCGTCGCCGGCCAGGATGAATTTCGTGCCGGCGAGCCCGGCCGCGACAAGAAGGCGCGCCGCTTCGATGAGAGTCTTGTGACCCTTCCAGGCGGCGAGCCGCGCCGCCAATAGAACGATCCTTTCGTCGCTTGCGACCCCCCAAATCTGCCGCAGGTATTTGACGCGCGCCGGATCGACCTCCTGCGGGTTGAAGACGCGCAGATCGATGCCCCGTTCAATGACGCGGATATTGGCGGCCGCGAATGGATAAAGTTCGGCGGCGCGGCGCGCATCGTAGATCGAGTTGGCAACGACCGCATCGCCCTTCGCCATGATCGAGTTGTAGCGCAATTTGAGCGCGTTGTTGCCGGAATAGGCGCCGTGATAGGTGGTCACGAACGGGACCTTCCGGCGTTGGGTCGCCCCAAAGGCGATCCATGCGGGAGCCCGGGAGCGGGCGTGAACAAGCGCGACGTTTTCCTGATCGATGAGTTGTATCAGGCGCCGCTGGTTGAGCGCCATCGCCAAAGGATTTTTGCTGCGCGCCGGGAACGGCAGCCAGATGCCCCCTTTGGCCTGCAGTTCGCTTACCATTCGGCCGCCTTTGCTCGCCACCAGCGCTCTGGCGCCGACCTCGGCCAGCGCCGCAGCGATGTCGATCGTCGCGGCCTCGGCGCCCCCGGCACGCAATTCCGGTATGATTTGCAGGATGGCGAGCCCGGCCAGCGGATGCGCGCCGCGCCCGACCAATCCGTCGCTCGATTGCTGCCGCGTCACGTGCAACAAGACTCGTGCCTCGGAGAGGTCAATCGGGCCCTATGGCCCCCACGACTCATGGCGCGAACATAGAGGCGAAAGAGATGCAACCGCAAACAGGGATGGAAGAGGAAACGCTTCGTCCACAGTTCCTCGCGTTGGGCGAGGGGCGGCGCATCGCCTATCTGCGCCGACCGGCCGCGACGGATGCGCGCCCCGGCCTCGTTTGGCTCGGCGGGTTCATGTCGCACATGCGCTCGACCAAGGCGGAGTTCCTTGACGAATACGCCGCGCATGAGGGGCGCGCCTGTCTGCGGTTCGACTATTCGGGCCATGGCCAGTCGGAAGGAAAGTTTGAAGCGGGGACGATCGGCGCCTGGTTCGAGGAAGCGCTCGCCGTCATCCGCGCCGCAACCGCCGGCCCGCAAATTCTCGTCGGCTCCTCGATGGGCGGATGGTTGGCGCTGCTCGCAGCGCGCGGCTTCGCGCAAAGCGCCGAACTCGCCCGCCTCGCCGGATTGGTGCTGATCGCGCCGGCCGTCGATATGACCGAGCGGTTGATCTTCGAGAAGCTGTCGCAGGCCTCCCGCGCCGCGCTCGCAACCGAAGGCTGCTGTCTGCTCGCTTCCGCCTATTCCGATTCGCCGTACCGGATCACGCGCGAGCTCATCGAAGAAGGGCGTCGGCATCTGCTCCTCGATTCGACGATCCGGTCCTATTGTCCGGTTCATATCGTTCACGGCATGCGAGACGAGGACGTACCTTGGCAACACGCCGTGACGCTGGTCGAACATCTCGCCGGCGATCCGGCGGTCCTGAGCCTCGTCAAAGACGGCGATCATCGCCTCTCGCGTCCGAGCGACTTGGCGCTCATCGCACAGGCGATTGAGACGGTCGTCGAACGCCAGTAAAAGCCCGACTCAGCGCGTGGCGGGATCGAACTCGATATCCGCGGCGAAAGCCCGCTGGGCGCCCTGCGGAGGTTTTGGAAACGGCGAGGCGCGCAGCACGACCGCCAGGCTTTCGGCGTCGAGTTCCGTGTCGCCGCTCGACTTCAGGAGCCGGATGTTCTTCGCGCTGCCATCGTCGTTGACCTCGAAATAGATCGTCGCCGTCCCTTGCGCGCCTCTGGCGCGGGCATCGGATGGGAATTGTTTGGCAAGTTCCAGCATGCCGAACACGATCGTCTTATAGCTCAACGCCTCATCGCCTCCGGCCGTAGGCCGAGGAACGGCGACGGCGCGCAGCAGCGGATCGTCGTCGCCGATGATGCCGAAGGGCGAAGACGCCGGCGTGGGGATCGGATGCGCGGCCTCCATCTGCAGTCCCGCGATAGTCGGCGGGTTGCGGGCGGCGGTCGGCTGCGCCGGCTGCGGCGCGGCCTGCCTCGGCGGCCCGGATTGCGCCGTCGGTTGCTGCGTCGGCGCGGATTTTGGCGCGGGCGGCGCGGCAGGCTTTGCGTCCGGCGCGGGCTTCGACGGCGCGGCTTGCGCCTGCCCAGCCGGCTTGGCTTGCGCCGCCGGTTTTTCGGCCGGCGCATGGGCCGGCTGCGGCGCGGGTTTGGCTTGCGCCTTTCGTCCGAGAGGGCTCGCGGGTTTGGCCGCGCCGCGGCTCGCCGAACCTTTGGTGGCATTGGGGTCGCTGACAAGGTCGACCGGGATTTCGACCATCGCCTCCCGGCCGCTCAGCGGCGCTTGTTCCAGCCGGTTGAGCAGGAACAGCGCCAAGAGATGCAGCGCGAAACTGCCGGCCAGCACGGCCGCGAACAGCGGACGGCTTTCCACGGTCGGCATTACCGCGCCGGAGGCTTCAAGAATACCGATGCGTTCGGCGCCGAGGCGATCTGCATCGAATGCCGTCGGGCTAGAATCTTGGATCAAGCGTCGCAACTCGCGCGTGCGGAAGCGAAAACTTTAGCGCACAAAGCCGACGATGTCCTTGACTGCTTTCATCGTCTCCGCGGCGAGGACGCGCGCCCGTGCGGCACCGTCTTCCAGCACGGCGTCGATATGGGCCTGATCCTGCGCGAGCTTGGCCATCGCTTCGCCGATCGGCGTGAGCTTGGCGACCGTCAAGTCGATCAAGGCGGATTTGAACGTCGAAAAATTGCCGCCGCCGTAGGCCTCTAGCACCTCGGCCTTGGAGCGTCCCTCGAGCGCGGCAAAAATGCCGACGAGATTTTCGGCCTCCGGACGTTTGGCGAGCCCTTCGACCTCTCGGGGCAAAGGCTCGGGGTCGGTTTTCGCCTTGCGGATCTTTTGGGCGATCGTGTCGGCGTCGTCGGACAGATTGATGCGCGAATAATCCGACGGATCGGATTTCGACATTTTCTTGGTCCCGTCGCGCAGGCTCATGACGCGTGTGGCCGGGCCTTGAATCAGCGGCTCTGGCAGCGGAAAGAATGCGTCGCCATGTCCAAGTGCGACAATCTCTTCACCGAAATCGAGGTTGAATTTCTGGGCGATATCGCGAGCAAGCTCCAAATGCTGCTTCTGGTCCTCGCCGACCGGCACGTGCGTGGCGCGATAGACGAGAATGTCCGCCGCCATCAGGATCGGGTAGGCGTAGAGCCCGACCGAAACGTTCTCGCGGTCCTTGCCCGCCTTCTCCTTGAATTGCGTCATGCGGGTGAGCCAGCCGAGCCGCGCCACGCAATTCAAGACCCAGGCGAGTTCGGCGTGTTCGGATACTTGGCTCTGGTTGAAGACGATGTGTTTCTTCGCGTCGATGCCGGCGGCGAGAAAGGCGGCGGTGACTTCGCGGATGCTGGCTTTCAGCTCCGCCGGGTTCTGCGGCACGGTGATGGCGTGAAGATCGACGACGCAATAGATGCAGTCGTGCGTCTCCTGCAGCGCCACGAACTTGGTGATCGCGCCGAGATAATTTCCGAGGTGCAGATTGCCAGTCGGCTGCACGCCGGAAAAGACGCGCGGTTGGAATTCGGGCATAAAGACTCCGCCAATTGCGATGCTTATGGCGCTGGCGCGGAGCCCTGGCAAGTCGGCACAGCCCCTCAGGGCCGGGAAGATCAAAGAATGAACCGGCTCAAATCGGCGTTGCGGGCGAGATCGCCGATGTTCTTCTCGACATAGTCGGCATCGATCGTGATCGTATCGCCGAACCGGTCTGGCGCGGTAAAGCTCACTTCGTCGAGCACCCGTTCCATCACCGTCTGCAGACGCCGCGCGCCGATATTTTCGACGCTCGAATTGACCTGCACGGCAATCTTGGCGATCGCGTTTACGCCGTCGGGCGTGAAAGAAACCGTGACGCCCTCGGTCAGCATCAGCGCTTCGTATTGCTTGATGAGGCTTGCTTCCGTCTCGACGAGGATGCGGCGGAAATCGTCCTCGTTGAGCGGCGACAGCTCGACGCGGATCGGCAGCCGGCCCTGCAGTTCGGGGAGCAGATCGGAAGGCTTCGCCGTATGGAAGGCGCCGGAGGCGATGAACAGCACGTGATCGGTCTTCACCGCGCCGTGTTTGGTCGAGACGGTCGTGCCTTCGATCAGCGGCAGAAGATCGCGCTGCACGCCTTCGCGCGACACGTCGGCGCCGATGCGGCCCTCGCGCCCGCAGATCTTGTCGATCTCATCGAGGAAGACGATACCGTTGTTTTCGACTTCGCGGATCGCCTCCTGCACGATCTGGTCCTGGTCCATGAGCTTGTCGCTTTCTTCGGCGATCAACGGTTCGTAGGCGTCCTTCACCGACGTGCGGCGGAGTTTCACCTGTTTGCCGAAGCCCTTGCCGAAAATATCGCCGAGCGAAATCGCGCCGATCGTGGCGCCTGGCATGTTGGGAAGCTCGAACATCGGCAACCCCGAGGAAGGTTGGGCGAGTTCGATCTCGATCTCCTTGTCCGCCAATTCTCCGTCGCGCAGCCTTTTGCGGAAGGCATCGCGCGTCGCCGGCGAGGCGCTTGGCCCCACCAATGCGTCGAGTAGCCGTTCCTCGGCGGCGAGCTGGGCGCGGGCGTTCAGCGCCTTGCGCTTCTCCTGTTTGACCATGGAGATTGCGATCTCGACGAGATCGCGAACGATTTGCTCGACGTCGCGCCCGACGTAGCCCACTTCGGTGAACTTCGTCGCCTCGACCTTGAGAAACGGCGCGTTGGCCAATTTAGCGAGCCGCCGCGAGATCTCCGTCTTGCCGCAACCGGTCGGGCCGATCATCAGGATGTTCTTGGGCATCACCTCGTCGCGCATCGGCCCCTCGAGGCGCAGCCGCCGCCAGCGGTTGCGCAGCGCGACGGCGACGGCGCGCTTGGCCTGTTTCTGACCGACGATGAAACGATCGAGTTCGGAGACGATCTCGCGGGGCGAAAAATCGGTCATGCTCGGAGGCGACGCCAGCGGAAGGGGGAGAGCATCAAGGAATGCTCTCGATGACGAGATTGCGGTTGGTATAGACGCAGATGTCGGCGGCGATTTCGAGGGCGCGCCGGGCGATGGCCTCGGCGTCGAGATCGGTCGAAAGCAACGCGCGGCCGGCGGCGAGCGCGTAATTGCCGCCCGAGCCGATCCCCATGACGCTGCCGTCGCCGGTCATTTCCGGTTCAAGCACGTCGCCCGTGCCGGTCAAAACGAGCCCCGCGTCTTTGTCGGCGACGAGCATCATCGCTTCAAGACGGCGCAAATAGCGGTCGGTGCGCCAATCCTTGGCGAGTTCCACGCAGGCGCGCACGAGCTGGCCCGGGTATTGTTCGAGCTTCGCTTCGAGCCGCTCAAAGAGCGTGAACGCGTCGGCGGTGGCGCCTGCGAAGCCGCCGATCACCTCGCCTTTGGCGAGGCGGCGCACTTTCTTGGCATTTCCCTTGATGATCGTCTGCCCGATGCTGACCTGTCCGTCGCCGCCGATCACGGTACGGCCGCCCTTGCGAACCATGACGATCGTGGTCGCGTGCCAGACATCGCGGCTTGGCGAAGGATCGGTCATCGGGTGGGGAACTCGCTGCGATGAGGTCATTCATCTATGGAGTAGGGCGAAGCCTTGCAAGCGCAAAAGGCCGTGGCGCAGCGCCCGCCCTTGCCGGCCGGGTGGCATCGAAGAGAGGTGATTTCTCTAGCTTCGCCAAAGGCTTTTGCTGCCTTGGTTTTCCCTTTACCCAAAAATGCTCTAATCTTGGCCGCCTCCAGGCAGTGCGGCAATTGGCGTGCTATGGAGCAGGCGGCCCGCACCGTTCCAGACCCGTCCAAGCCATGCGCAAAGGCTTCATTTCCCGCAAGACCAAGGAAACGGCGATCGAGGTCCGCGTCGATCTCGACGGCACCGGAGCCGCCAAGATCGCCACCGGGATCGGCTTCTTCGATCACATGCTGGAGCAGGTCGCGCGCCATTCGCTGATCGACATCGAGATCGCCGCCAAAGGCGATCTTCACATCGATCCGCATCATACCGTCGAAGATACCGGCATTGCGCTCGGCCAAGCTTTGCGCCAGGCGCTCGGCGATGGACGCGGCATCGGCCGTTTCGCCGACGTGCATGTGCCGATGGACGAGGCCTTGACGCGCGTCGCGGTCGATCTCTCCGGGCGCCCGTTTCTCGTCTTCCGCACGAAATTCGCACGCGCCAAGATCGGCAGTTTCGACACCGAGCTGGTGCGCGAATTTTTCCAGGCGGTCGCGACCCATATGGGCGTGAATTTGCACGTCGAGACCCTATATGGGGAAAACAGCCATCATATCGCCGAGTCGGCGTTCAAAGGTCTTGCCCGGGCGCTGCGCGCCGCGATTGCGATCGACGCGCGGCAGAGCGGCGAAATCCCCTCGACCAAAGGGTCGCTGGCTGGCTGACGGAACTGGATATGCCCGTCTATACGGTTCATCTCCCGACGCGTGGTCCGCGCGACACGTCGGGTTTTGCGAACGAGCCACGGTCGCCGGGCGAGGCCGCGCTCGTCCGCGCTAAATTCGTGCCGGAGCGTTTTTCGCGCGCCGCGTTTTTCCTCGGCCCGATCTGGCTTGCCTGGCAGGGACTCTGGCTCGAGCTGCTCGTGTGGCTCATCGTCTTTTCGTTGCTGGCGATCCAGCCCATCGTGGGGGGAGCCATCGCCTTCTTGATCGGCCTTCTTCTCGAAATTCTTCTCGGACTCGAGGCCAACAATCTGCGCCGCGGCAGGCTGGCGAGAAAGGGCTATCGTCTCGTCGATGTCGCGGCGGGGGCGACTCGCGA
>JASHSW010000229.1 GCA_030038595.1 Methylovirgula sp. | reverse complement strand
GCCCTCGAACATAAATTCACGCCGATGATCGGCCGCTCGCACGGCGTTCACGCCGAGCCCGTGACGTTCGGCCTGAAACTTGCGCAGGCCTACGCCGAATTCGGCCGCGGCCGGGCCCGGCTCCTGGCGGCGAAAACCGAGATTTCGACCTGCGCCATTTCCGGCGCGGTCGGCACGTTCGCCAACATCGATCCGCGCGTTGAAGCCTACGTGGCCAAAAAGCTCGGGCTTGCGCCGGAGCCTGCCTCGACCCAGATCATCCCGCGCGACCGGCACGCGATGTATTTCGCAACGCTCGGCGTCGTCGCCTCCTCGATCGAACGCCTCGCCGTCGAGATCCGCCATTTGCAGCGCACCGAAGTACTCGAAGCCGAGGAATATTTCGCGGAAGGCCAGAAAGGCTCGTCCGCCATGCCGCACAAGCGCAACCCGGTGCTCAGCGAAAATCTCACCGGCCTTGCCCGTTTGGTGCGCGGCATGGCGGTGCCGGCGATGGAAGACGTGGCGCTTTGGCATGAGCGCGACATTTCGCACTCCTCGGTCGAGCGGATGATCGGTCCCGACGCCACGGTGACGCTCGATTTCGCGCTCGCCCGATTGGCGGAGATCATCGAGACTCTGGTGATCTATCCCGCCAACATGAAGAAGAATCTCGAGGCGCTCGGCGGCCTCGTCCATTCGCAGCGCGTGCTGCTCGCTTTGACGCAAAAAGGGCTGGGTCGTGAAGCTGCTTACGCGATCGTGCAGCGCAACGCCATGGGAGTGTGGCGCGGCGAAGGCGATTTTCTCACCCTGCTCAGAAGAGATCCCGAGGTCAAAAAGGCGCTCGGCGACGCCGAGCTCGAATCGCTGTTCGATCTCGACTATCACTTGAAGAGCGTCGATTTCATCTTCGACCGGGTGTTCGGCGACATTGAAAGGGCGAGAAATGAAATCGGATGACCGGCTTGCAGCGGTGATCGCCGCCGTCGTGACGGACGACCATGTTCATGCCCGCTTCCTGAACACGTTCTCGTTCCTCGAATACATCGGCTTTCGCAAGATCGTGAAAAGCCAGCGAGCCGAAGTTCTCAACCGCTCGCTGTTGATGCACGCGCTGGAAGAAGGCCGCCATGCGCTGCTGTTGAAGAAGCTCGCCGTGAAGCTCGGCGGACAGGCGTTCGACTTCTATCGGGCCGAGACGATGTTCTGCCCGGAGGCGGCAAAAACCTATTTCCAGCAGCTCGATCACCAATGTGACGCGAGATTTGCGCAGCTCGGCGATCTCGAGCGCTCCAAACTCGTCTACCTCTATGTGACCTGGCTCATCGAGCGTCGCGCGCTCGATGTCTACGGTTGTTACAGGGACATCTTGGGCAGTTCGGATCTGGCGCCGAAGCTCAGCGCGCTGCTCGCCGAGGAGGTCGGTCATTTGCGCGCCGTCGAAGCGGGGATTGCGGCCGGCGATCCGCAGCACGCGACGCGTTCCGCGCAGTTCGAGGCGCTCGAAGCCGCGCTCTACCGGGACTTCGTCGCCGCGATGGCCCGCGAGGCCGCGACGCACCGGGCTGCGGTCTGACCGGTTTCGATGCGCGCCAGCGAAGCGGAAATCCTGATCGTTCCCGGACTCAGCGACTCCGGGCCGGAACATTGGCAGAGTCGGTGGCAGGCAAAGCTCTCGACCGCGCGCCGTGTCGTGCAGGAAAACTTCGAACGCCCGCGGCTCGAAGCGTGGCGCCGCCGTATCGTCGCCGAAGTCGAAGCCTCCGAGAAGCCGGTCGTGCTCGTCGCCCATAGCCTTGGCGTCATCGCCGTCGCGCACGCCGCCGCGGAAATCAAGGGAAAGGTGCGCGGCGCATTTCTTGTGGCGCCGCCTTCGCCGCGCGCCATCGCCGAGATGGCGATCGATGCCGAGTTCGGCGCCGTGCCGATGGCGCCGCTTCCCTTCCCGGCCGTCCTCGTCGCAAGCCGCGACGATTCTTATGCGCAATATGGCGAAGTCGAGGAGCTTGCCCGTTCCTGGCGGGCTCGGCTTGTCGACGCTGGGATCGCCGGGCACATCAACGCGGAAAGCGGCCACGGGCCGTGGCCGGAGGGGCTGCTGCACTTCGCCAAGTTCCTCAGCACTCTGTGAAGCTGGCTCAGCGCGAATAGAATTCGATGACGAGATTGGGTTCCATCAGTACCGGATAAGGAACTTCGCGCGGCAGCGGAACGCGGGTGAGCTTCGCAGTCATCTTGGTGTGATCGACCTCATAATATTCAGGCACGTCGCGCTCCGGCAGCGCAGCGGCTTCGAGGACGAGCGCAAGCTGGCGCGAAGCGTCCTTCACCGCGACGAGATCGCCGACCTTCACCAGATAGGAGGGGATGTTGACGCGCCGGCCGTTAACGCGCACGTGGCCGTGGTTGACGAACTGCCGCGCCGCGAACACGGTCGGCACGAATTTGGCGCGATAGACGAGCGCATCGAGACGGCGCTCCAGAAGGCCGATGAGGTTGTCGCCGGAATCGCCCTTCATCCGGATCGCCTCGGCGTAATATTTGCGAAACTGGCGCTCCGAAATATTTCCATAATAGCCTTTGAGTTTCTGCTTGGCCTTGAGCTGCGTGCCGAAATCGGAGAGCTTGCCTTTGCGGCGCTGGCCATGCTGGCCGGGACCATATTCGCGCCGATTGATGGGGCTCTTCGGGCGGCCCCAGATGTTCTGCCCCATGCGGCGATCGATTTTATATTTCGATTCCAAGCGCTTGGTCATCGCGTCCTCAAGTGTCGCGCCGACGGACACGAGAAGCGCCCACGCCAAAGCGTGCCGCAAACCGCGTCTTCCGCCGGCAAGTGGCGGAGGCACGCGCCCTCCTTTGCAAAGCGACGCTTTGCCGACAGGCGATCCAGCGATCGCCACGGGTGCGTTATCGTGGCTAATCCCGCCGCGATAAATGGCCGTCGAAGACGACCGAAGCGGCAGGCTGTAGAAAGACGGCGCCATAAAGTCAAGCGGCACCGGCCTCAGCAATCGACTACCACGGGGCTTAATGCGTGGGCCTGACAGGCCAAGATCAACCCGGCCGCTCTTTGCTCGGCCGTCAGCACGAAATCGCAGTCGATGGCGACTTCACCTCCGATCAACCTCACCTTGCAGCGGCCGCAGACGCCCGCGCGGCACCCGTGATCGAGCGAAATCCCGGCAGAAAGCGCAGCTTCCAAAATCGTCACATCTCCCAGAACGATCGCTGCCCGGCCCGACCGCGCGAAACGGATGCCGTATTCGGTCCCGTCTTCGTTTTTCCGCTCCATCCTTGCGCCGAAAGCCTCGACGTCGATGTGCGACGCCGGAACGCCAAGCCGATGCAAGATTTGCTGCACGGATGCCGCCATCGCGCTCGGTCCGCAAAGATGCACGCGGCGCGCGGCGATATCGGGCACTACCGCGCTCACCCATTCGGCCGATAGTCTGCCGCGCCGCCCGCGCCAATCCCCATCTTCGGAAGTGATCGTCACATGCACGTTCAACGCCGGAAACCTACGTTGGATTTCGGCAAGCTCCTGCTTGAAAATGATGTCGCGGCCCGTCTTCGCCGAATAGATCAGATCGATCCTGCCCCGCCATTCGCTAGCCGCGAGGAAGCGAATCTTGGACATGAGTGGCGTGATGCCGACGCCGCCGGCGATCATCACGACC
The DNA here is from genome assembly GCA_030038595.1 of Methylovirgula sp. Lineage (GTDB taxonomy): Bacteria > Pseudomonadota > Alphaproteobacteria > Rhizobiales > Beijerinckiaceae > Methylovirgula. Next base: position 275 of record JASHSW010000229.1, on the reverse strand, counting down.
TCGTCGGCGCCTTCGCTATCAAACGTAAAGCGTCCCATCGGACCCGAGACCATCAACCGCGATCCAGGGGTGAACCGATCATGCAAAAGACCCGATCCGGCGCCTTCCCGCTTCACTGTAATTTCGCAATGCTCCGTTTGCGAAGGCGACGAAGAAATCGTGTAGCAGCGTTGGACGGCTTCCAATCCATGACCCATTGTGACGGTCACGAACTGGCCGGCGAGAAATCGAAAGGGAATTGTCGTCTCGCTTGGTGACGCAGACGGAACGTCTTT
>JASHSW010000228.1 GCA_030038595.1 Methylovirgula sp. | reverse complement strand
ATGGCATGGAAGCTGAGGCGGGAATGGGTGAAAAACAGTGGCCGAAGGAGCTGCGGCTCATGGAGGCCGGCAAAGTTCTGAAAGTAACGTTCGAAAACGGCAAGAGCGTCGATCTTTCGGCCGAATATCTGCGCGTGATGAGCCCGAGCGCCGAGGTGAAGGGCCATACAGAGGCGGAGCGCAAGACGGTGGGCGGCAAACGTACGGTCGCCGTCACCGAGATCGTACCGGTCGGCAGCTATGCCGTGCGGCTCACGTTCGACGATTTCCATTCGACTGGAATTTACACTTGGGACTATCTTTACGAGTTGGGCGAAACGTATGCCGAGAAATGGGCCGGCTATCTGCGTGAACTCGAAGCCAAACGGTTGAGCCGCGACCGCCCCGGAGAAAAATAGCCGCAACCGAAAAAAATGGCCCGGGTGCACCGGGCCAAGGAGAGCCGCCGAGGTTTCGCTGGGAGGAGGGCGGCTCGGTTACTGGCGCAAGACGAAAACCTTGATTCCGACGTTGATTCGATTTGGCCGATCTGCGTGGGCTCCCCGGGCGAGCCGCATGGCCTCTGGTGCATCGACTCGGGGACAAAGACGGGGAAGCCGCATACGGGAGGAATCGCAACGGACATCCTCCTAATGCCATCATCCGAGCATCACCTCGGCTTGGCAATGGCGCTGCCCCCACGCGCCTGTGCACGACGCGGTATTTGGGGTACGACGTGGCCCTGCTGCAACAGGCCTGCCGCAGGGGAAACTAGAGCGGGACATCGCGCCGCCGCAGCATGAGGATGCCGACATGCCGTTACCGATCCCTTTAGCCGTCGCGCTCTTTGTCACGATCTGGTTCGTGGTCTTGTTGGCGGTCTTGCCGTTCGGCGCTCGCTCGCAGCACGAGGTTGGCGATTGCGTGCCGGGCACGGATCCCGGCGCGCCGATCGAGCCGCGGCTCCTGCGCACGGCGTTGTGGACGACGCTGGTTTCTCTGATCGTCTTCGGTCTTTCCATGGGCCTGATGTCGCTCGTGAAATGAGCGCTGTCGGGCGGTCCAATCCGCCCGCTATTGACCGAGTATCGCGATGCGGTTAGGTGCAGGCTCCTCCTCGAGGAGCGCGTAGCTCAGCCGGTAGAGCATCTGACTTTTAATCAGGAGGTCCCGGGTTCGAGTCCCGGCGCGCTCACCATGAATGCCAAATACTTACTGGTGAATCGGGCAAGCGTTCTTCCCAGCTGTCCGGTTTGGGAAGCATATGGGAAGCATGCTCTAGTTGCCCAAGCACGACTTGATTGAGGCCATCCACTCTAGGAATCGAATGCCAGGTACGCAGGGGTTCAGACTCCAAGAACCCGTCTGCGAATGCGCGGCCGCCCTCGATGCGCCAGCGTGCTTCGTGGTCGTCCACGAAATAGCCGAACTTTAATTCAATGTTCCGAACGCTCGATTTTGCATCCCTAACTCGTTCCGGTGATATTCAACTGCGTGCCGATGTAGGCGAGCGCGATGCCACCCAGCATCATGATGATGGCCCAAAGGTAGATCGGGCCGTAGAAACTCCGCGCCAGGGCGACGCCGAGAATGCCGAGCAAGACGATAGTCGCGGCGATTCCGATCCAGGGCGGCGGCGGCAGACCCGCACATAGCAAAAGAGGCACCATCGAGCCTATGAATCCACAAAGGCTTGCAACGCATGCTCCCTCCAGCGCCCGCCGTAACGAACGTCGCCCGAGACGGGTTGCAACCAATTTACCGTGCGACAGGAGCGACAATTGATGTTCGGCGCGCGTCAATTCGGCGCGCAGCTGGGAATAGTGGGCGACGAAGAAGACAAATAAAGTAGTAAGTGCGCTCGCTACCCCGACGCGCACGCCTAAGCCGATTGATGCACCGCCGCCCGACTGCAAAAGATGCCCGGCAGCCAGCGTCAGGGAAGTCAGAATTCCATCGACCACGCCGGCCGTGGCGTCGAGCCGAATGCTCGGATTTTCGATCCATTTGCGGAAGTTCATCGCGCCCGCGGCGTGTTCTCGATAATCCGTTCGCCAACGACGATCTGATCGAGACCATGCACGGCGGCGCCCGTATTTTCTATCTGGCGGACTACTTCGTCGTAATCGATGCCGTCGCCCTCGATGGTAATATTTGTCCCCACGGTCTCGATATCGACGCCGGTGACCGTAATGTTGCAAGACTCGACACCCTTCGAATTCTGGATTGCCTCGGCAATCTCGATGAGCGAGGGCATGGCAAGCGCTTTGTCAACGTCAAGCACAAGTCTCCGGATATTTAAGCTTTTCACTGCCTGCTCCTCGAAAACCGAGAAAATCAGCGCCCACGACCGTTCAGATTGCTCTCCGCCGCGGCGCGCCGCGAAGCGAAAGTTCGGGAACCTCGGAGATGGCGCTCCCCTTTAAGTAACTCCTGACAGATTGAAGACATAGATCGCGATGACAGGGCTGGTAACTGTTCTCTTGGCGATAGCGGCTCTCGCGAAAGGACTGAGGGCGGTATTCAAACGGTGTGAGGTGAGCAAAGTTGAGATCGACCTCGGCTATGGTCATCGTGACGAAACATACCGCCGTAGGGGAATGCCGCCGAATCCAGCTGCACGCGCAACGGCGTCAAATCTAGGAAAATCACCGTTACAAGGGTGCTTTCAAGCATTTCGCTTGCCAGTGTACCAACTCGCCATCCGGCACCAATTCAAACAGCTTTTTCCAGGTCGACACCGTCACCTCCGACTCGCAGAAGAATTCGATAACCGCCGGCGGATCAGGATTTCTGCGTAGGACGTCCGTTACTGTCTCGTAATGCGGCTTATGTCTTTCTTGCGCCTCCATCAGACCGGTCAAGATCGTTACCTCGTGAACGTTGAGTTGGTCGCGTAGGAAGTGAAGCACTCTCTCCATTTGAGTTTTTCGTGCGCTGTGGCCTTCCTGCGGCAGATAAAGACGAACCATTGTCACGGCGTTCTGATCTTCCATGGGCGTCCTCCCTCGTATTACCCTCGATTTGCCGCCCAATTTCATTACGCTGGCCTCAACTGAGGCTAAAGCGCCCCGATGATGAGCACGACCAACAAAGTAAAAAGGATGTAGCCGGCATAAGCGTTCACATGCCCCACGTGCATCTTGCGCACCACGTCAGCGATGCGGCGCAAGCCACGCACTGGCGGCCCAAGGAACAGCCGGTCGACGATGTGGATCTCGGTGTATTCCCGTCGAATTGCCGTGCGAAAGTTGCGCGCTACGGCCTCGGTGTTGTCCTCGGTCGCGGCGGGGTGGAGCACGGCCTGAAAGACAACGCGAACGGGGTTGGAGAATCCGGTAGCCGTGTACGTGATTCCGGGGACGAGTCGGCGCAAGCCGCCATCCCAGGCCGGCCCCCGATCGACGGCGCGCTCACGCGCCAGCAGACGAAAGCCAAAAAAGCTTAGGCCGAGAATGACGGCGAGGACGACGAGCATGTAGGAGGTTGACATTGCGAAGACCACGGGATTGCGCGCTTCGCCGCGATGCAGGACAACGAGACCACGCCCGGGCAGAACGCCGCCGCCGACTTGGCTGCCGAGATCGTGGAATTCGGCAAGAAACTTCGGCGGAATTGCCTCGCGTTGTTGCGCGGCCGCATCGAAGAACGGCGGGACGAGCGTCGCCGTTGCGCTGGCGTGGGCAAGCGGCTCAGCGGCGCGATCAAGCACCGGGATCACATAGGTTGGCAGAATACCGAGCGCGATACAGCTTGCGGCAAGCAGCGCCAGCGGTATCTGCCTCGGCGCGGCAGCCTCGGTCGCCTGCTCCGCACCGTCCGAACGGGCGATGCCGAGAAAACCCATAGCGAAGACCTTGGCAAAACAGGTGACCGCCAAGCCGGCCGTCAAAGCGAGAAGCGCGCCGCAAACGGCGAAGATGATCTTCACCAGTGTAGAAGACAGCAGTGCCGAACGCAGGATCGTCTGCAGCGTCAGCCATTCGCTCACGAAGCCGTTGAGCGGCGGCAAGGCGGCAATCGACAGCACGCCGATCAGGAACAAGCCGCTTGTCCACGGCATGCGGCGCGCAATGCCGCCGAGTCGATCGAGGTCGCGCGTTCCGGTTCCTGCCTCAACCGCGCCTGTGCCGACGAAGAGAAGCGCTTTATAAACCGAATGATTGGTGAGGTGATAGAGCGCTGCGATGAGTGCGATGCTTGCGACTACCGGATGATGGCTCTCGAGGAATACCATGGCTGCGCCGACGCCCGCCGCGACGATGCCCATATTCTCGATGGTGCTGTGGGCAAGAAGACGTTTCATCTCGGCCTGGATGGTCGCGTAGAGAATACCGACGAGCGCGGAGATGCTGCCGACCACGAGGACCACAATGCCTGCTCCCGGACCGGACACAGGTACGAGGTCTAGGTTGAGGCGAATAATTCCGTAGATTCCGAGGTTGACGATCACCGCCGACAGCAACGCCGAAACGTTGGTCGGGGCGACCGGATGGGCGAGTGGCAACCAGCTATTGACGGGAACGAGCCCCGCTTTGACGGCGAATCCAAAGAAGGAAAGCAGGAGAACGACCCATTTCAGTCCGCCTCCCAGCGCTGGCGCGATCGCCCGCATCCCCGAAAATTCGAAGGTCCCAGCCTGGACCGCCACAAGAATAAAAGCGATCGCGACCGCAATCGTACCAAATTCGCTCATTGCCAGCATCACGAATCCGGCCTGCGAACTCTCCTCCTGTTCGTATTCGTAAGTGACGAGAAGATAGCTGATGATCGACATGGCCTCCCACGCGATTACGAAGGCGACCGCGTCGTCGGCGATCAACACCAATACAATCGAGGCAAACAGCGCGTGATAAAGGACGCTGAAATAGCGCAAGCTATAATGCCCAAGATATTTGCGCAGATAGAAGCCCGAAAAAAGCGAAACGGGGAAGAACACCAGGCCTGAGACGAAAAGGAAGAGCGCCGAAAGCCGATC
>JASHSW010000227.1 GCA_030038595.1 Methylovirgula sp. | reverse complement strand
GGGCATAGGAGGAACGGCATGGCAAAGATCAATCGCGTTCTCATCGGCGAAGCGCTTGTCGGCGAGGGCAACGAAGTGGCGCATATCGACCTTGTCATCGGGCCGCGGGGAAGCCCCGCCGAAACCGCCTTCTGCACGACGCTGACCAATCAAAAACGCGGCGATAACGGGCTGCTTGCGCTTGTCGCGCCCAACTTAATGGCCAAGCCGGCGACGGTGATGTTCAACAAGGTCGAGATCAAGGACGCCGATCAGGCGACCCAGATGTTCGGTCCTGCGCAGCGCGGCGTCGCGAAGGCCGTAGTGGATTCCGTCAAGGCTGGCGTGATCCCCAAGGCCGAGGTCGAAGATCTCTTCATCTGCGTCGGCGTTTTCATCCATTGGGCAGCCAAGGACAATGCGAAGATCCAGGATTGGAATTATCAGGCGACCAAGCTGGCAATCTCCCGCGCCGTGAGTGGCGAACCGCGCATCGACGACATCATCTCTAAAGAGGAAGTGACGCTGCATCCGCTGGCTGCGCACGCTTAAGGGCATGCCTCCTCCCGCTTGCGGGGAGAGGCAAATACCCGATGAGTTTTCCCTATTTCCCCACTACCGCGCCCTTCAGCGCCGCGATCGTCGCCTCCGTCTCGTGCGCGTCGAGACTCGCAAAGCCGAGCCGCGCGGCGGGTTTCGGGCGCCCGGCGATGGCGCATTCGTTGCTCATCAAAAATTGCGGGCCGCGTTCGGCAAAGCCGCGCTCCACTTTGTCGAGATCGACCGAATCCGGAAAGCGCACCCAGAAGGCAAGCCCGCCGGTCGGCACTTCGAACGTCGCCAAATCGCCGAGCTCCGCGCTGAGCGCGGCCGCGAATGCCGTGCGGCGTTTGTCGAAAATGCCGTGTACGCGCTTGACGTGGCGGCGCAACTGGCCGGATTCGATCAATTCGACGACGGCGAGTTCGGTGATCGGGTCGCCTTGCCGGTCGATCGTGCCGATCCAATTGCCGATTTGTTCGATGAGCCGGCTCGGCCCCGCCACGTAGCCGACGCGCAGGCTCGGCGAGAGGATTTTCGAGAACGAACCGACATAGATGATCTGTCCGGCGTGATCGCCGCTCGCCAGCGGAAACATCGGCTGATGGTCGAACTGGAATTCGTGGTCGTAATCGTCCTCGACCACCACGAACCCGAATTGCGCGGCGAGCGCCCGCAGCCTGAGCCGCGCGTTGGGGCGCAGCACGACCGTGGTCGGGAACTGATGGCCGGGCGTGAGATAAAGGGCGCGCACGCGCGTATGCCGGCAGATCGATTCGAGATGATCGAGATCGATGCCGTCCGGCGTGAGCCGCGCCGCGGCGATACGCGCTCCGGCCAGCATGAAGGCCTGCACGGCCGGCGGATAGGTCAGCTCCTCGAAGAGCACGGTGTCGTCGCGCGCCACGATACATTGGGCGATGACGTAGAGCGCCATCTGGCTGCCGCGCGTCACGCAGATGTTGTCGGGCGAGGTGTTGAGGCCGCGCGTCATGTTGAGCATTTTGGAGATCGATTGGCGCAGCGGCTCGGTGCCGCGCGGATCGCCGTAGCCCAAGAGGCGTTGGCGGGCCGCGGCGCGCGCCGCGCTCGCATAGGCTTGCGCGATCGCCGTCGCCGGGATGAGGCGCTGGTCGGGCACGCCGTCGTCGAAACGCACCCTGCCTTGCGGCGGCCAGAGCAGCGGCGGGCGCACTTCACGGCCGCGCGGCCCGACGATGGGCTTGGGTTCGGAGTCGGCCGCTTTGGCGCTTCCTCCGATGCTGCGCGCCACGAACGTGCCGCGCCGCTGGTCGGTCGTAACCCAGCCTTGCGCAGTGAGTTCTTCGTAGGCCTGGACTACCGTCTTGCGGTTGACGGCGAGATCGCGGGCCAGATCGCGCGTGCCGGGCAGAGAATCGCCCGCCGCCAGTCGGCCGCGCTGGATCTCCTCGATGATCGCCTGCGCGATGCGAAGGCTCAGATTGCCGCGGCCTTCGCTGCGGACGATGAGGTTCGGAACCCATGGACGAAGCATGGCGTGTGCCTTTTGGCGGCCGGCCTCCATCCACAAGCAAAATCTGTGACGATTCTGGACCCTCGTCCTTTGCGACGTGCTTCGAGTGTGTCTTGATAGACATAAAGTAAGTAATTGAATTAGCGATGTAATGCTTATTGGGGCCGAGCATGGCAGGCACGATGCGACGGCTGGTCCAATCGGCAGGCGCGGCGAGCTCGCGACCCAATTCACAGCGCATTGCGACGTTCTGTCGTAGCGTCGCGCAAGGTCACCCGGTTGCCTACGCCGGCTTGCCCGTTTCGATGCAAAAGAACTCCGGCTCGGCGACGCCGAGCGAGGAAGAGGTCGGCGTCGGCCTGGCGCAAGAGCCAGTTTCTTGCGGCGCGCTAGGCCAGCGGGAATGCCGCGCTTTCCTCTGCGGCCTGGACCAGTCCTCAGTTGGAAACTGGATGTTCTCGGCGGGCCAAGCGGCTCATAGCCTAAACTTCAATTGCGACCCGCGGGTCGCGGGGTAGGGAGGCTCGTGACACGAAGGCCGCAAGAGGCTCAACCCTCTTTTGAAGGCTCGTCGTCATGTCCGCCACGACCAATCGACTGAAGCCAAATTGTCTCGGCTTCACCGAACTCCTTGCCCAAAACGTCGCGCTCATCTCTCCCACAATGACCGCGGCGCTCATCGTTCCCGTCATGTATTCGAACACCGGCGATTGGAGCTGGCTCTCCTATGCGCTCGGCACGATCATGCTGTTGTTCGTTGCGTTCAACCTCAATCAGTTCGCTAAACGCTCGACATCCGCCGGCTCCATGTACGCCTATATCTGCCGCGGCCTTGGGCTGACCGCCGGCGCCATCGGCGGTTGGGCGCTCATTTGGGCCTATCTCGGCATCTCGATGGCCGGTCTCACCGGCTTCACGATCTTCGCCGGCAAGCTGCTTTCCATGATGGGAATCAACGCGCCGCCACTTCTTCTCTTCGTGGTCTGCATCGCGATCTCTTGGTTCTGCGCTTGGAAAAACGTGAACCTGTCGGCGCGCGCCATGCTGATCTGCGAAGCGATATCGATGGCGTTCATCATCCTGCTGAGCTTCATCGTCCTCGCTCATCACGGCTTCACGATCGATCAAACACAGTTCGACACGAAGACGATTCCTTGGTCGAGCATCGGGCTCGGGGTCGTAGTCGCAGTCTTCTCGCTTGTCGGCTTCGAAGCGGCTACCGCCTTCGGCGACGAAGCGAAAAATCCGCTGAAAACCGTGCCGGCTTCGATCTACGTGAGCCTGATCATCTCCGGCATCTTCTTTGTTTTCGTTACCTATGTGGAGGTGCTCGGCGTCAGGGGCTATTCGACGACGCTCGATAAGATCGATCAGCCGTTGAACGTGCTTGCGCAAATGATCCACATCCCGATCTTGCAGATCCCGCTGTCGCTTGGGGCGATGCTGAGTTTCTTCGCCCTGAACCTTTCTTGCGTCAGCGCGGGCGCGCGAGTCATCTACGCGATGGGACGGCACGGCATCTTCCCGCAAGCCACCGCATCGGCGCATGACAAGAACGAAACGCCGCACATCGCGATCACGGTGATGGCGGCGTTTTCGTTCTCGATCCCGACGGCTGCGCTGTTGTTCGCTCACATGGCGCTGCTCGACATCTTCAACGATGTCGGAACTTGCGCGGCTTTCGGCTTCTGCGTCGCCTACGGCCTCGTCAGTGCCGCGGCGCCGGTCTATCTCAAGAAGCTCGGAGAATTGACGCCGAAAGACATCGCGGGCTGTGTCGCCTCGCTCCTGCTGCTCGCGGTTCCCGCGGTCGGCAGCGTCTATCCGGTCCCGTCTCCGCCCGTGAACTATTTCCCGTATGCCTTCCTCCTCTATCTCGGCGTCGGCATCCTGTGGATTGTCGCCTTCCATCATCGTCAGCCTGCGGCTTCGACGATGATCCGCGAGGATCTTGATCAGAGCCATGCGCGCTTCCGGAGCCTGGGAATGGCGGAATAGGTAGCGCGGAACCCGTAAAGAAAGCGCGCCGGCAACGGCGCGCTTTTCGCTTCCCGGCGCGCCAGGGCGGTGCGCCTTCTATTCCACGCTCTTGCCGGCGTGGCCCGCCAGATCCTGAATGAACTGCCAGGCGGTGCGACCGTTGCGCGAGCCGCGCGTCGTCGCCCATTCGAGCGCCGCGGCTTCAAGCGCGACGCGATCGACTTCGATCCGGAAATACTTGGCATAGCCCTCGACCATGGCGAGATACTCGTCTTGGCTGCATTGGTGGAAGCCGAGCCACAGTCCGAAACGGTCGGAGAGCGCCACTTTTTCTTCTACCGCTTCGCCGGGATTGATCGCGGTCGAACGTTCGTTTTCGATCATATCGCGTGGCAGGAGATGGCGCCGGTTCGAGGTTGCATAGAAGAGGACGTTCGCCGGGCGGCCTTCGATGCTGCCTTCGAGCACCGCTTTCAGCGACTTGTAGTTCGTATCTTCGGCGTCGAAGGAAAGATCGTCGCAGAAAAGCAGGAAGCGATGCGGAGATTCGCGCAGCAGGGGCATGAGCCGCGGCAAGCTCTCGATGTCCTCGCGATGGATCTCGATGAGTTTCAGCGGTCGAAAACCGGGCGTACCGGCAAGCCGCCCGTTGATCTCCGCGTGCACGGCTTTGACGAGCGACGATTTGCCCATGCCGCGCGCCCCCCAAAGAAGTGCATTGTTCGCCGCAAAACCGCGCGCGAAACGCTGCGTGTTTTCCACTAGAATGTCGCGCACGCGATCAATGCCGCGCAGCAGCGCGAGTTCGACACGGCTGACCTTCGCTACCGGCGCAAGCGCGCCCCTTTCGGGGTGCCAAATGAACGCGTCGGCCGAATCGAGATCGGCGGCCGGTGCGCATTCCGGCGCGAGACGCTCCAGGGCCCGGGCGATCCTCAGCAGAGCCTCGGCGGCGCCCGGTGCGGCGAGCGCCGCGAGAATGTCTTTATCGTGGCTGGTCATCGTACTTTTCTCGAGATGACCGGGATGTAACCAATCGGACAAACTCCGTCCAGGCGGCGCAATCGCCTGGCAAACCGTCGGATTTTGCAGGTCGACGCGTCCGCCTCCGGCATTGCTTTCGGGCCGGCGCCCGCTATAGTCCGGCCGCAATCCGAGGGTTCAAGAAGCCCGCCAAGGAGTAGATAGGTGTTCACCCCGGCCTTCGCTCAGGCCGCTGGCTCCGCTTCCGGCGGAGCCGGCGACGTGCTTGTCCAATTCGCGCCGTTCGCGATCATCATCGTCATCATGTATTTCCTGATCATGCGACCGCAGCAGAAAAAGGCGCGCGAACATGCCGAACTCATCAAGAACGTTCGGCGCGGCGATACGATCGTGATGACCGGCGGCCTCATCGGCAAGGTAACGAGGGTCATCGACGACGCCGAAGTCGAGATGGAGATCGCGCCGAACGTGAAAGTGCGGGTGGCGCGCACGATGATCTCGGAAGTGCGCGCCAAGGGCGAACCGGTGAAGGATGCGGCCGGGTAGAAGCGGCGCGCGTTGCCAATTGAGACGATGGTTTGCCCATGCTGCGCTTCGCGACCTGGAAAATCGTAGCGATCCTGTCGATGACGGCATTTGCCTTGCTGGTCATCGTCCCGAGCTTGCTGCCGCCCGGCGCACGCGCCGCGCTTGTCGACCATTTGCCGGGCTTTGTACCGGTGCGCACGATCGTGCTCGGCCTCGACCTTCAAGGCGGTTCGCATGTGCTTCTGGAAGTCGACTCCAATGAAGTGATCAAGACCGAAGTTCAGAACTTGCGCGATGACGCGCGCCGTCTGTTGCGCGAAGAAAGGATTCCAATTAGCGGCGGTATCGGTCTTTTGCCGCGCGGCATTCAATTGCACGTCAATCCCGAAGAGCGCGACAAGATCCTGCCGAAACTGCAGCAACTGGCGACCCCGATCGGCAATCCGCTGCTGCGAGGCTCGGCGGCGCAGGCGCTTTACGTCAACGACATGGGCAACGGCGCGATCCAGGTTCTCGTGACCGACGCGGCGATCAACGATCGCATTCGCCGCGCCGTCGACCAGTCGATCGAAGTTCTGCGCCGCCGCGTCGACGCGTTGGGCACCACCGAGCCCATCATCGAGCGGCAAGGCAACGATCGCATTCTCGTCGAAGTACCGGGCCTGCAAAACCCGGAGAGGCTGAAAGAGATCCTGGGCACCACGGCGAAGCTCGAATTCCGCCTGGTCGCCAACCCTGGCGAAGACCCGAGCAATTACGAGATGCTCGATCAGACCGATCAGCCGGGCAAATTGCCGGTCGAAAAGCAGGTGATGGTGGAGGGCGAGGACCTAACCGACGCGCAGCCCGGCTTCGATCCGCGCACCGGCGAGCCGGTCGTCAACTTCCGCTTCAATATTCGCGGCGGACAGCGCTTCGGCGAGGTCACTTCGGAAAACGTCGGACGCCTATTCGCCATCGTTCTCGACGGCAAGGTGATTTCGGCGCCGCGTATCCTCGGCCCGATCACCGGCGGCTCGGGGCAGATTTCCGGGCATTTCACCGTCGAGTCGGCGAACAACCTGGCGATTCTGCTGCGCGCCGGCGCCTTGCCCGCCAAACTGACGATCGTCGAAGAGCGCACCATCGGCCCCGGCCTCGGCGAGGATTCGATCAAAGCCGGCGAACACGCCGCTTTCGTCGGCGCCGGTCTTGTGCTTTTCTACATGCTGATCACCTACGGCACGTTCGGCATCTTCGCCAATATCGCGCTTGCGGTACACGTTGCCTTCATCTTCGCGGCGCTGATTCTGCTCGGCGCGACGCTCACGCTGCCCGGCATTGCCGGTATCGTGCTGACGATCGGCATGGCGGTCGATTCGAACGTGCTGATCTACGAGCGCATCCGCGAGGAGAACCATGCCGGGCGCTCGATCATCTCTTCGCTCGACGCGGGCTTCAAGCGCGCCTTCGCGACGATCGTCGATTCGAACGTCACGATGTTCGTCGCTGCCGCGATCCTCTATTTCCTCGGTTCGGGCCCGGTGCGCGGCTTCGCCGTATCGCTGGGGCTCGGCATCATGACGTCCATCGTCACCGCGGTGACCATGACGCGCATGATGATCGCGCTCTGGTATCAATATGCGCGCCCAAACAAGCTGCCAATCTGATTCAGGGTTCGTTTGATGAAGCTTCTGCGCCTCGCCCCGGAGAACACAAAATTCCCGTTCATGCGCTTCCGGCGCGTGAGCTATCCGTTCTCGGCGGTGATGTCGATCGTCTCGGTCGTACTGTTCCTGACGCTCGGCATGAATTTCGGCATCGATTTCGCAGGCGGCACATTGATGGAGCTGCGCGCCAAGTCGGGCCATGCCGACATCGCCGCGGTGCGCGCCGAGATGCACAAGCTGACTTCCGGCGACGTAGAGGTCCAAGGCTTCGGTACGCCGTCCGACCTGATCGTGCGGTTTGGCGTCCGCAAGGAGCGCGCCGCCGCGCAAGAGACGACCGTCGAGCGCATCGAACAGGAACTCGGCAAGGATTACATCTTCCGCCGCGTCGAGGTGGTCGGTCCGACCGTCTCCAGCGAGCTTGTGCAGTCCGGCACGCTTGGCGTCGTCATCGCGATCGTCGCCGTGCTGTGTTACCTCTGGTTCCGGTTTGAGTGGCAATTCGCGATCGGCGCGATCATTGCGACAATGCACGATCTCTTGCTGACCGTCGGCTTCTTCGCGATCACGCGACTCGAGTTCAACACGACGTCGATCGCGGCGATCCTGACGATCGTCGGCTATTCGCTCAACGAGACGGTGGTCGTGCTCGATCGAATTCGCGAGATGCTGAAGAAATATCGGCGCATGCCCACCGATCAACTGATCGACATTTCGGTCAATGCCGTCCTGCCGCGCACCATCATGACAGCGACCACCGTCTTCCTCGCGTTGCTGTCGCTGGTCGTGTTCGGCGGAGAAGTAATCCGCTCCTTCTCCCTCGCCATGATCTGGGGCATTTGCGTCGCGACTTATTCGTCGGTGTTCATTTGTTCGCCGATGCTGATTTACCTGGGGTTGCGCAACAACAGCGCCGAGGCGCCGCCCGAGCCGGCGAGCAAAGAGGTAAAGCCGAAGGCCGCGACGCCGGCGCGACCGGTCGCGGTGGTAAAGAAACAGGCGCGGGCCTAGGCGCTCGGCTTGACGCGCTTACGTCACTGCGAGGAGCGCTGCGACGAGGCAATCCAGGAACAATTGACCGGATTGCTTTACTTCGCTCGCAATGACGGTTTTGGGGTGCCATGACCGCGAAATATTCCGGCTTTCTGCCCGGCAAACATGCGATCGAAGGCTATGGCGCCGGCGGCTTTCGCTTCGCCGGCATGTCGCATCGCGGCTCGATCCTGGCGCTGCCTTCCGGCATTCGCGCCTGGGAGGCGGTCGCATTCGAGGACATTACGATTTCTTCGCTCGCACCTGTCTTCGCGGAGGCGCGCGGCGAAATCGAGCATCTGCTCATCGGCACCGGCACGGAGCTCCGGCCGCTTGCGAGAAGCCTGCGCGAAGGACTGCGCGCCGCGGGCATTCGTGCCGAACCCATGGCGACGGCGGCCGCGGCACGCACCTATTCGGTTCTCCTGGCGGAAGACCGACGTGTCGCCGCGGCTCTCGTCGCCGTGGCATAATGGCGGAGATGGAAAAGCTCGCCGCTGCCTATGCGCATTGCGACGCGCTTCTGAAGCGCGACGATCGCGACCGCTGGTTTGCAAGCCTATTCCTGCCCGCATCTCTTCGTCCGCATGTGAATGCCCTTTACGCTTTTAGTTTGGAGATTGCCCGCGTGCGGCAACTCGTCTCCGAGCCCGGCTTGGGCGAAATCCGCTTCCAATGGTGGCGCGAGGTCCTGGCGGACGAGAGCGAATCCGCCCATCCCGTGGCCGCGGCGCTGCTCGACACAATGGCGCGCTGCGGCCTGCCGCGCGAACCTTTCCTCGGCCTCATCGACGCGCGCCTGTTCGACCTTTACGACTCGCCGATGCCCTCGGTCGCGGCGCTCGAAGCCTATGCGCAGGCAACCGTCGGCAGCCTCTTTGGCTGCGCGGCGGCGATCCTTGGAGCCGCCGGGGACGAAGCCGCCGCCGGAGATGCCGGGATTGCCTATGCGGTGACCGGGCTGCTGCGCGCTTTGCCCTGGCATCTCGCCGCCGGGCAGATCTATCTTCCGCTCGATCTCCTCGCCGCGCACGGACTCGATGCGGCGTCCGTGCGTGCCGACGGCGACAAACCGGCGATTCTTGCGGCGCTCGCCGATCTGCGCGCGCTGACGCGCCGGCGTCTTGGCGCCTTCGCCGGTCGGGACCCGGGCAAGGCCGCCTATTTGCCGCTAGCGCTCTGCGAACCCTATCTGCGGCAGATGGAGAAGCCGGGCTACAATCCCCTCGTAAACCGGATCGACTTACCGGAATGGCGCCGCCTTTGGCTGCTTTGGCGCGCGGCGCGGAAGACGTAAGCGGGTTTCCTCTTCAAAGCGAAATGTTCTAAGAACGCGGCGCGCCTTAGAAATCTTCCGACGAAATCGCCCTCGATCAGGCCTTTGACATGAACGACAAGACGGCCACGCAGGGCCACGATTATTCCAAGAGCCTCTATCTGCCGCGCACCGATTTTCCGATGCGGGCAAGCCTGCCGCAGAAAGAGCCGGAGCTACTTGTCCGCTGGCAGGCGATGGATCTCTATCGGCGGCTGCGCGAACAAGGGCGGGGCAAGGCGAAATTCGTTGTTCACGACGGGCCGCCGTACGCGAACGGCCATATCCACATCGGCCATGCACTCAACAAGATCTTGAAAGATCTCGTGACGCGTTCGCAGCAGATGCTCGGCAAGGACTCGAATTATGTGCCGGGCTGGGACTGTCACGGCCTGCCGATCGAATGGAAGATCGAAGAAGAATATCGCGCCAAGGGCAAGAACAAAGACGAAGTGCCGATCATCGAGTTCCGCAAAGAATGCCGCGCCTTCGCGGCGCACTGGGTCGATGTACAGCGCGAGGAATTCAAGCGGCTCGGCGTCGTCGGCGACTGGGATCATCCTTACGAGACGATGAGCTATTTCGCCGAGGCGGCGATCGCCCGCGAGATCATGAAATTCGCCGCCGAGGGATTACTCTACCGCGGCTCGAAGCCGGTGCTCTGGAGCGTCGTCGAGAAGACCGCGCTGGCGGAGGCGGAGGTCGAATA
>JASHSW010000226.1 GCA_030038595.1 Methylovirgula sp. | reverse complement strand
ACGATGCGGCGCACCGGTAGATCGGCGACCGGCGCATTGACGTGCGGCACGAGGTGCAGCCGGCCGGGACCGATCCACGAGCCTTTTACCGAAATGTCGCTCAGATTATAGCCGACGAGCTGACATATACCGGGCTTGCCGTCGACGCCGGGAATGAGTTTCAGATTGACCTGCGTCTTGGAAAGAATGGCCGTGGTGTGCTCGCCGTTGCCGGCCATGCTCTCGTGCTTATAGGCCATCGTTCCCATGGCAACGAGTTGGCCGGCATACCCCAGAGTTCCGGTCAACGTATCCTTCACGATCTCCAGCTTCGGATGCGCATATTTCTTCGGGAAGCCCCAGATCTCGCGACCGGCGGTGATCGGCGGATCGTCGTCGAGGTACATCTGCGCGACGAAGTTCATCTCTTCGCCCTGGAATCGGCAAGAGATCACCACGCCGCTTTCGGTGTAGTCGCCGAAGCCCGAGGAATCCGGCATCCTTATCCATTCGTAATGAACGAGCGGCGAATCGACCGGCGCAAGCGGCTCCGGCAGCTGCGCGCGAATGGTCTCGGGATCGGTTTCGTAGGAGATCACCATATATTCCCGATTGACGAAGCGATACGGACCTTTCGGATAGCTCGGCCCGGCGAGCGGCATCGACGACAGATGGATGATCTCTTCTCTGCGCATTTCGCTCTCCGCCCCAAGCCGCGGCACCGATTCTTCTCGACATTCTTGGTGAAGCTTGTGTGACGCAGCCCGTGTCACAATCCCGCAATTCTGCTCACCTACGTTGCCGGCAGCCTGCGCAACGAAGATCCGCCATGGACACAAAGACTCTTGACGTTTCCAAGCCGGAGGGCTTCCAAGGCTGGCGGCCGGAAGGCTGCGATCGGGTTGCGCTGATTTTCCAGGGCGGCGGCGCGCTCGGCGCATACCAGGCCGGCGTCTACGAAGCTCTGCATGAAGGCGGAATCGAGCCGGACTGGGTGACGGGGGTGTCGATCGGCGCCATCAACGCGGCAATCATTGCCGGTAATTCCCGCGCCCGCCGCCTCGAACGGCTGCGCGCTTTCTGGGAGAAGATCACCGACCGCCACATCTGGGCCTATACGCCGGACGGAGATATTTATCGTCGCGCCCGCAACGCGACCAGCGCGTTGTTCACCATGACCATGGGTCAGCCCGGTTTCTTCAAGCCGCACGACGTCAATCCCTGGCTGAACGTCGCCGGCGCAAGGACGGCTACAAGCTTCTACGATTCTGCGCCGCTCGCCCAGACCCTTCGCGATTTCGTCGATTTTTCGCTGATCAACGACGGCGGCATGCGCTTTGCGGTCGGCGCGGTGAACGTTCTGACCGGCAACTTCATCTATTTCGACAACCGCGACGAGGTCATCGGCCCCGAGCACGTCATGGCCTCGGGCGCTTTGCCGCCGGCGCTGCCGATGGTGAAGATCGGCACGGATTATTACTGGGACGGCGGCATCGTCTCCAACACGCCGCTGCAGCACTTGCTCGATCAAACCGACCTCAGCAACTCGCTCGTCTTTCAAGTCGATCTGTTTTCGGCGCGCGGACAATTGCCGCGCGACATGGCCGACGTGCTCGGCCGCCACAAGGACATCATGTATTCTTCGCGCACCCGCTACAATACCGACATGTACCGGCGGGTGCGCGAATGGAAGACGCGCGCCTACCAAGCGCTCGCCAAAGTACCGGACGAGCGGCTCAACGACGAAGAACGCCGGCTGCGCGACGAGCTCGCCGAAATGCCCGAGATCACGATCCTTCACCTGATCTATCAGCAGAAGGCCTACGAAGGCCACGCCAAGGATTACGATTTTTCTGGCACTTCGATGCGCGAACATTGGCAGAGCGGCTACGAAGATACCCGGCGCACCCTATTGCATCGCAAATGGCTTGAATTGCCGCGGGACGGTATCCTGGTACATGACGTGCATCGGCTGCGCGACGCCTGAGGCCTTCAGTCCGGGATGCCGACGTGCAGCGCGCGGTTTCTTTCGATGATCTCCTGGCGCATTTCCTTGCGCATCTTGCCTGCTTCAAAAAGCCGCCGATCAAGTTCGGTTTCCAATTCGAGCCGCGGAACCGGACAAGGCGTTCCGTCGGCGTTGCGCGCCACCATGGTGAAATAGCAGGAGACGGCGTGGCGCGCCTCCTTGCTCGTCAGGTTCTCGGCAATGACCTTGATGCCGATCTCCATCGAAGTGCGGCCGACGTAATTGACGTTCGCCTTGAAGGTTACGAGTTCGCCGACCTTGACCGGCTCTTTGAAGATTACCTGGTCGAGCGAAGCCGTCACCACATAGGTCTTGCAGTAGCGGGCCGCACACGCATAGGCCACCTGATCGAGGATCTTGAGGATCGAGCCGCCATGAACATGGCCGGAGAAATTGGCCATGTCGGGCGTCATCAGGAACGTCATGAACAGAGATTTCTCTTGGCTACTCATACGCATGTGCTCGGCCGGCGCGCTTCAATCTGCTCTAAAGCAGCTTGGGTGCAAAACTCAAGGGCACCGTCGCCTCAACGACAAGATTGCGAACCGAACAGGCCGGAATCCGAATAAAGCGGATTGCATCGCGCCTGCTTGAAGATGAACCATGCGCCGAGCACCAGGAAAAACACCATCAAAATGCCGAGCAACATAGCCGCCGGATGAAAATTCTCGTCTTCTTCGAAATCAGGCTCCCGATCCGCGGGCATCCGTGAGCGATCGGGGTCCTCTTCCGTCATCGGGCATTCTTGTTTGCCCATCGGGCGCCCCGGATGGAGGGGACTTCTCGAGCCGACCGGCAGTTTCGCATGCGAGTGCAGCCTCGTTCATCGAAAACTCATCCTGTTCCTGCAAGGCGCGGATTGCAACAGCCTAGGTTTCCGCGCGCGCCTCAGCCGGCTTTGGCTTGCACAAGCGTCTCGATCTGCTCTCGCAGGGGGGCCCGAGCGTCCTGGCTGAGCACGGTTCTTACGAGTGCAAGATGGGACAGCGCTTGCGGAAAGTTGCCGACCTGCCGCGCGGCCTTCGTGTCATATTCCTCGCTGAGCAGGCCCAGGTCGTTGCGCAGCGCGAGCAATCGATGAAGAAGTGCATCGGCCTCGGCCATTCTTCCCTGCTTCTGATAGGCATCGGCCAACCAAAAACTGCAGGGCAGAAATACTCCTTCGCCGGCAGGCATGCCGTCCGCG
The DNA here is from genome assembly GCA_030038595.1 of Methylovirgula sp. GTDB lineage: Bacteria > Pseudomonadota > Alphaproteobacteria > Rhizobiales > Beijerinckiaceae > Methylovirgula. The sequence continues at coordinate 3,850 of JASHSW010000226.1, read as the reverse complement.
ACGGTTTCGGTACGGTAACGAAGCACGAAGCCGTCGACGAAGAGTTCGCGTTCGATCGCCGCGATCGTGCCGGCGACGCGCTTGTCGTCGACCGGCAAAAATCCGACTTCCGGGATCACCAGAAGGCTTGCATCGAGCTCTCGACTCTCAAAGCTTTGCGTGAAGGTGTTGTGCATTGGATCATAGGCGCGGGCACAGACCGTGTTGTGGATCTCGTCCCGGGTTGCGCGCCATTGTGCAAGCGGCGCTTCGAGTCCGTATTTTTCAGCATCGCGAATCGACCGGTCGAATGCCACCCAGGCCATCACCTTTGAATGCGTGAAATTCTTGCGGCCGCCGCGCATTTCCCAGATGCCGTCGTCCGGCTCCCGCCAAATCTTCTCCAGGTGCTCGAGGGCCTTGCTTTGCAGATCCCAATCGGTTGCTTGCGGAGCAATCTCGCCTCCCCGCGCCAAATGCAGGGTGTCCATCATCTCGCCGAACACGTCGAGCTGCAGTTGCTCCGACGCGGCATTGCCGACTCGTACCGGCGAAGCGCCCTGGTAACCGGGTAACCAAGCGACCTCCAATTCCGGCAGCCAGCGTTCTCCGGCGACCCCATACATGATCTGGAAATCGCTCGGCGTTCCGGCGACGGCACGACGCAGCCAATCGCGCCATGCCCTGGCTTCGTCGTGATAGCCGGCGCAGATCAAGGCGGTCAGCGTCAACGAGGCGTCGCGCAGCCAGCAATATCGGTAATCCCAATTGCGGGGTCCTCCGAGCCGTTCCGGCAGCGAGGTCGTCGGCGCGGCAACGATCCCCCCGGTCGCGGCGAACGTCTGCGCCTTGAGCGTCAACAACGAGCGCAAAACCGCTTCGCGCTGCCTGCCTTGATAGGTGCATTTGGCCGCCCACTCGCGCCAGAAGCGTTCCGTTTCGTCGAGCGCGGCTTCGGCATCGATCGGATGCGGCGTCTGCAGATGCGAGCGGCCGTACGTGAGGACAAAGGGCACGCGCTCCCCCACGTCGACGCTGAAATGCGCCGACGTAGAAAAGTCCTCGCCACGGATTTCGGCCGGCGTGCGCAGAACTGCGAGGTTCGGGCCGGCGATCGCAACAATACCGCCGCCTTGCGGCAGCCGGGTCACCCAAGGCACCGATGCGCCATAGTCGAAGCGCAGCGTGATATTCATGCGCACGCGCGCGCGTCCTTTTCTGCCTTCCACGATGCGGATAACGGATGAATGCGGCTGCCCGATCGGCATGAAGTCGAGTACCGCGAAGGCGCCGTCGGCTGTTGCAAATACCGTTTCGAGAATCATCGTATCGCCGCGATAGGCACGCGAGGTATTCACCGCCGATTCTGCGGCCGATATCGACCAACGGCCGTGCTTTGCGCCGCCGAGCAATGCCGCGAAGCAGGCGGCCGCGTCGAACCGCGGCCAGCAGAGCCAATCGATCGACCCATTGCGTCCGACGAGCGCGGCGGTTCTGCAATCGCCGATGAGTCCGTAATCCTCGATGGCCAATGGCCGGTCCGAATCTGCGCCAGGTTCGGTCACGTCGTCTCCAACGGCAACCAACGTCGTCCATCCCGCCCCAACAATTCATCCGCCGACGCCGGTCCGGCGCTGCCGGAAGCATAGAGTTGCGGCGTTCCCTCCGCCCACGCCTCGAGCAGCGGATCGACTACTGCCCAGCTCGCCTCGATGTAATCGGCGCGTTGAAACAGCGTCGCATCGCCCATCATGCAATCGTAAAGCAGGGTCTCGTAGCCGACGTTCGGCGGTTCCGAAAAAAAGTCGTTGTAACGAAACGACGCCGCCACGGGGCCTAGCCGCATCGTCGGTCCAGGCACTTTTGCGGAAAGGTCCATCTTCATGCCTTGCACGGGGTCGATCTGTAGCCGCAGGATGTCCTGGGCAGGTCTTTGCGTTCCAGCAAACGGCGGGCTCGAAGCGGGCTTGAACACGAGCGCGATCTGCGTCTGCCGCGCGGCGAGGCGTTTACCGGTGCGCAGATAAAACGGCACTCCCGCCCAGCGCGCATTATCGATGCTCAGCTTCACCGCGGCGTAGGTCTCGGTGCGGCTCTCCGGCGCGACCTGCGGCTCCGACCGATAGGCTTTGACCTGGCGGCCCTGAACGCTTCCCGCTCCATATTGGCCGCGCGCCGCGTTGCCCGGCGGAACAGGGCGAACCTGTTGCATCAATCTCGCTTTCTCGTCCCGAAAGGCTTCGGCGTCGAGCGAACGCGGCGGTTCGATGCCGATCATGCAGAGGAGCTGAAAGAGATGGTTGGGGACCATATCCCGCAAGGCGCCGGTCGCTTCGTAAAAGGCGCCGCGCTCCTCGACCCCGATGGTCTCGGCTGCGGTGATCTCGATGTGGTCGACATAGTGCCTGCGCCAGATCGGCTCGAACAACGCGTTGGCGAAGCGGATCGCCAGGATGCTCTCGACTGTTTCCTTTCCGAGGAAATGATCGATGCGATAGAATTGGCTTTCGTCGGCCTGCTTGAGAATCTGCGCGTTGAGAACCTTCGCCGAATGCAGGTCTCGACCGAACGGCTTCTCGATGACGACCCGCCGAAACTCGCCCTCCTTCTGCTTCAGGAGGCCGCTTTCGCCGAGCCGGTCGACGACCGGCCCGAAGAATCGGTCGTTGATTGCGAGATAGAAGACCACGTTGCCGCTGAGCCGGCGGCCGAGCTCGCGATAGATGTCTGGCTCGATGAAATCCCCCTTCAGGTACGTGAGCCGGCCGCGAACGAAACCCCAGGCCTGCGGGTCGATCTTGGGGGTGTAGAATTCGGCGGTCGGGTCTTTGGTGAAGGATTGCATCGTCTCGGTCAGCGATGCCCGCCACCCTTCGTCACTGTTATCCGCACGATCGATGCCGATAACGTGAAAGCTTTGATCCAAGAGATGACTGCCCGCCAGGTCGTAGAGCGCCGGCATCAACAGTCGTTTGGTAAGATCGCCCGCGGCTCCAAAGATGACGAGCACGCAGGGGGGAGCACACCGCGTCCCCGAAGAGGAACGCGCCTCGAGACGGATCGGAACGTGCCCTTGCCGCGTTGCCGCCGCGGGCCTGGCCTGTTCGTTCATGACGCGTTCGCTCGCATGCACGTCGAAGGAAACCACTTTACCGCTCAATGGTTGCCTAAGTGCGGCGAGCCATAACGGCGCAGATGGGCAATCTTTACGATGTCGTGATCGTCGGCTCGGGACCCGGCGGCGCAACCATGGCCTGGCGGCTTGCCCAGACCGGCAAGCGCATTCTTCTGCTCGAGCGCGGCGATTATTTGCCGCGCGAGCGGGAGAACTGGGACAGCAAAGCGGTATTTGTCGACGCCCGCTACCAGGCGAAGGAGACATGGTACGGCAGCGACGGTCGCGGCTTTCGACCCGGCCTCCATTATTTCGTCGGCGGCAACAGCAAAGTCTATGGCGGCGTACTGCTTCGATTGCGCGCCCGCGACTTCGGTGAAATTCGCCATCCCGACGGCGTATCGCCCGCCTGGCCGCTCGGCTATGACGTGTTCGCACCCTATTACCAGGCCGCCGAGGTCCTCTATCACGTGCATGGGTTGCGCGGCGAGGATCCGACGGAGCCCCCCGCTCCGCAGCCCTATGCTTACCCGCCGGTCACCCACGAGCCGCGCATCCAGGCGCTGTTCGACAGGATGCAACGCGAAGGCCATCATCCTTTTCATCTGCCGGTCGGCATCCTGCTCGACGAAGCGGGCGGCAAGGCGCTGCCGCACTCGCCTTGCATCCGCTGCGATGCTTTCGACGGTTATCCTTGCGCCACGAACGGCAAGGCGGACGCGCAGATCGTCTGCGTCGATCCGGCGCTCGCAGCGC
>JASHSW010000225.1 GCA_030038595.1 Methylovirgula sp. | reverse complement strand
CGTAAGCTTTCGGCTCGCCGGTCAGCGTCATTCGGACCGCCACATGCCGGGCTACGGACGGCGCCTCGACTGCCGCAATGGAAAAGCGCCCGTCGGCGCGCCGGTGCGTCTCCAATGCCCAGCCTTCGGGCGCTTCCGCAAAAAGATCGGTGGGCGAAGAATTGCCTTTCCAAGTCAAAAGCCAGGTCGGATTCTTTGCTTTCTTATCCGGCACGATGCCGACGTCCAGGGCGACGTCGTGGGGCGATAAGACGACGGGCACCTGCGCCTCGGCTGCCGCGATTATCGCATCCTGCGGGCTCTGTGCGGCCAAAGGCAGCACCAATTCGGCGCTGCTCTTTTCCGGCAGACAGATGTTGTCGCAGACCGCGTAATCGACAGTCAGGCGAAGCCGCACCGGCGCGCCCCGATTCCGCGCTGCGACATGGATGGGAAACACGACGCCGCCGCGATAGCCAAAGGCCTCGATGCCTTGCTCATCGATGCGCCGCGGCGCAGGAAAGAGAACTTCCGCCTTGGCGACGTTTTCCGATCCGTTCACGGAGAATTTAGGCGGCACGCCGGCGTCGCCCGGCGTGCGCCAATATGTGATCGCCGTCGAGGGAAGCCGGATCTCCGCGGCAGCCTTGTAGTCGTCCCCGCCGCCGCTTCCGGCGGCGATAAGCCGCATCTGCGCCTCCCCCGGCGACCAAGCGCTGGCGAAGGGATCTGACTTCGCCGGGAGCGCCGCAAGACAGAGCGCGAGTCCGAGCCCGAAGCGGCCCGCAAAAAGGCGATGGTCAAACGGCCGCGGCTGCGCCAACATGGGGTCGCGGCGACGGGTCTCGCGTGGCGTGATCTCCAGCAACGATCTTTCCTCTACGGCATCTCGCCACCAAGCGCTGAAATCCGCCGCCCGGTGACCCATGTGACCTATACGTGAATACGGCGCGAATAATGGCAAGCGTGAAATACAAGGGCAAAGGAAATGGCTACCTCGACGGCCAGCTGCTGCTCGCCATGCCGGGCATGACGGACGACCGGTTCGCGCGCTGCGTCGTCTATCTGTGCGCCCATTCCGACGAAGGCGCGATGGGAATCATCATCAATCGCCGCGCGCCGAGCCTGAACTTTTCCGAGCTCTTGGTGCAACTCGAGGTCATCGCTCCCGACGAGGCGATCCGCCTTCCCGCGCAGGCCGGCGCCGTCCCGGTCTTGAAGGGCGGACCGGTCGAGACCGGACGCGGTTTCGTGCTGCATTCGAACGACTTTTATATCGACAACTCGACCTTGCCGATCGACGCCGGCGTGTCGCTCACCGCGACGATCGACATCCTGCGCGCCATCGCGCACGGCTCGGGACCGGACCGCGCCGTCCTGGCGCTCGGCTACGCCGGCTGGTCGCCTGGCCAATTGGAAGACGAGATGCAACACAACGGCTGGCTCACCTGCCCGGCCGACAGCGCGTTGATCTTCGACGCGCCGCTCGAATCGAAATACGAGCGCGCGCTGCGCAAACTCGGCATCGATCCGGGATTCCTTTCCGCCCAATCCGGCCACGCCTGACCTAGGCGGCGATCGAAGCGGCGCCGACGAGCTTGCGCGCGTCGGTCGCGCTCATCGGATGGCCGAAGGCATAACCTTGCGCGTATTCGCAGCCGAGCTGATAGAGTTCGATCGCGTCGGATTCCGATTCCGCGCCCTCCGCTATGATGCTCATTTCTAGGTCATGCGCCAACGTGACGATCGAGCGCAAGATTACCGGCCGCGCGCCCTTGCCATTGTGGCGGACGAACGAGCGATCAATCTTGATTGTGTCGAAGGGGAAACGCTGCAAATAGGCGAGCGACGAATAGCCGGTTCCGAAATCATCGAGCGAAAGGCCGGCGCCGAGTTCGCGCAGACGAGCGAGGAGCTGCGCCGCGTATTCCGGATTCTCCATGAGCAGACTTTCGGTAAGTTCGAGCTTTAGCGTGCCGCGCGCCACTTCGAGTCGGGAGAGTACCGTCTTCACGTCTTGAAGAAGATCGTGCCGAAACAACTGCCGGGAGGAAATGTTGACGCTGGCAAACAGCGGCGGATCGACGTCGAGAGCGCGCTGCCAGGCAGCGAGCTCGCGGGCGGTGCGTTCGAGCGCGAAAACCCCGAGGTCGACAATGCCGCCCGTCTCTTCGGCGATGGGAATGAACTCTGCCGGGCCGAGTCGGCCGAGCCGCGGATGATCCCAGCGCAGCAAGGCCTCGAATCCGGCGACGGTGCGGTCCTCAAGCCGGATGATCGGCTGAAAGAGGATGTTCATCTCGCCGCGATCCAGCGCCCGACGCAGATCCCCTTCGAGGGTCAGCCGATCGGAACGCAGAGCACGCATCGAAGGGCGGAAAACTTCGATGCGGTTGCCGCCCAGCCGCTTGCTGTGACGGATGGCAATCTCGGCATCGTTCAGCATGTCCTCCCGTTTGGCATGCAGTTGCGGGTCGTAGAGGGAGAGACCGATTGAGGCGGAGAGCGGCACCTCGTTCTCGCCGAACGTCACGGGCGTCGAGACCGCATGGCGCACCACGTTGGCGACCGAGATAATTTGATCCGTTCCGGATTCCGAAATGAGCACGGCGGCGAAACGGTCGCCGCCGAGCCGCGCCAAACAGTCCTGCGGCTTCAGAATTCGGCCGAGCCGGCGCGCCACCGTGAGCAGTACCGAATCGCCGGCCGAGAAGCCGATCGCTTCGTTGATCTGCTTGAATCGGTCGATGTCGATGCAAATGACGGTCGGACGAATTTTGGAATCGGTTTGAGCAAGGAGAAGCGCCGCTTCGAGCCGATCGAAGAAGAGTTCCCGATTGGGCAACCCCGTCAAGTTATCGTGCACCGCATCGTGCAAGAGGCGCGTCTCGGCCATCTTGCGCTCGGTCGCGTCGGCGAGCGTGCCGATGACGCGGATGACCTCGCCCTCCCGACCGATCACCGGTCGCGCTTTGAGGTGGAACCAGAAATAATGTCCGTCGGCGGCGCGCAGACGGAATTCCTGGTTGATCCGTCCCCGCCTCTGTTCGAGGATCGTGTCGAGACAAGCCCGGTAGCGGTCGCGTTCAAACGGGTGAAGAATGTCGAGCCAGACTGATGCGGGCCCTTCGAGCGCGCCGCGCGGAAGACCGAGCTGCATTTCGACTTCCGGACTGACGTAAACGCGATCCGACGTCACGTCCCAGTCAAAAATGATATCGCCGCAGCCGGTGAGCGCCAGCGCCTTGCGCTCGGCGTCGCTGATGACGCCATGGCCGAGGCCGCTTCCCGCAAATGCGTTCTGCATCACGGTAAAGCCGATCAGCATGACGATGAGGACCAGACCGCCGATCAGCGCCGGCGAAACCAGGTCGTTGGTCAGCGTACCGCTTACCGTGAACGCCGCGGCGACGATCCAGACGAGCAGTAACAGCCACGTCGGAATCAGCATCACGGCGCGATCATAACCGTGCGTGGAAAGATAGACGACGAGGATGAAACCGACGCCGGCGATCGTCGCGAGCGATATGCGCGCCACTCCCGCCGCCACGGGCGCATCGTAAACGGCAAGCCCAATGAGGGCGACGAGAAACAACAGCCAGACGATTGCAACGCGCGAGGCGCGCACATGCCATCGATTCAAGTTGAGATAAGCAAACAGAAAGACGAGCAGAGTCGCGGCGAGCGCGGTCTCCGATCCGGCCCGCCAGATCCGGTCGGTTTGCTCCGACGTGTTGAAGATCTTGTCCCAAAATCCGAAGTCGATGCAAACGTACGCCAGCACCGCCCAGGCGAGCGCGGCGGCGGCCGGAAAGATCACCGCGCCTTTGACGACAAAGACGATGGTCAGAAACAGCGCCAGCAGACCGGCAACGCCGATCACGATCCCCTTGTAAAGGGCCAGGCCTGTCAGCTTGTCCTTGTAGGCGTCGGGCTGCCACAGATAGAGCTGCGGCAAAGTCGGGGAACGCAATTCGGCCACGTAGGTAACGGTCGTGCCCGGATCGAGCGTCAACATGAAAACATCCGCGTCAGGGCTTTCTTCCCGTTCGGGGGGAAAGCTCTGGCTGGCGGTGATGGCCGAGATTCGCGTCGCGCCTAGATCGGGCCAGATCACGCCCGAGCCGACGAGACGGAAATGCGGGGCGACAACGAGCCGTTCGAGTTGTTCGTCGGTGTCGTTGGTCAGCGCGAACACGATCCAACTCGGGTGCGTACCTGCCTCGCGCGCCCGCACTTCGATGCGCCGCACGATTCCGTCGGAGCCCGGCGCGGTGGAGACGAGAATGCGGTCGCCTTGCGAGCTATAGCTCTGGATCGCGTGGGTAAGATCGATAGCCGGCGCGTTGAGCGGGATGCGAACCGACTCAATCGCCGCCGCCGGAACGGTCGCCGCGCCGACCAGCACGAGTGCGAGCCACAACCACGTGCTTCGGAGGAAAATGATCAACATTGTGCTCCGCTCAGGCGCGATCGCGCCGGCCAACCCGTAAGGGAAGCGGGTCCGTCTCGAGAAGCGCGTAGAGAATATGATCCTGCCAGAGACCGTTGATGCGCAGATAGGCGCGCGCCATCCCTTCCCTTTTGAACCCATTGCGTTCCAGTAGTTTTATCGAAGCTTCGTTATGCGGCAAGCAGGCCGCTTCGATCCGATGCAGCCGCAAGCTCGTGAAGGCAAATCCCGCCGTGGCGCGCACCGACCGCGACATCAGGCCCTTTCCGGCGAAAGGCAGGCCCATCCAGTAGCCGAGCGTCGCCGACTGTGCGACGCCGCGCTTGATTTGGCCGAGCGTCAAGCCGCCGATCAGCGCATCGTCGCCCTCGCGGAAGATGAGAAAAGGATAGGCTTGGTCTTCGGCGATCTCCTGCGCGTGCCGGCGCAGCCTGCGGCGGAAGGCGGCACGGGTCAAGTCGTCCCCCGGCCAAGTCGGCTCCCACGGCGTGAGGAACGCACGGCTGTGCTCGCGCAATTCGGCCCAAGCTTCGTAGTCGCGCATCTCGGGCGGACGCAGATAGACACCCTCGCCGCGCACGAAGTTTGCAATGTCGTTCGCCGGCCCGAGACGGAACAGTGCCAAACCGTCCTCCCCTAGATCGAACCGAGCCGCGCCCTGACGCGGTCCGGCGCATAGACTTTAGCGATCGGCCCGACAGCCGCAACCGTCGGCGGCGAGCCTAAGGCGGCCGCCCCCGCCGCACGGATCTCGGCAACAGCGAGAGCATCGATGCGCTCGATGATCTCTTGGCGCGGCAAGACGCGGCCGAAGGCGAGCATTTGCCGGGCGAGCTGCTCGGCGCGCGCCATCGGCGATTCTAGGGCGCTCAACACCGCGACTTTCATCTGCGCCTTGGCGCGGGCGATTTCGTTGTCGCCGAGGTCGTGGGCCGCCGCCGCGATGCAATCGAGGGCGACGGCCATCAGCTCGGCGATTTGCGCCTCGCCCGTCGCCGAGTAGAAGCCGAAGAGACCGGCGTCCGAATAGCTCCAATGGAAGGCGTGGATCGCATAAGCGAGGCCGCGCTTCTCACGCACCTCCTGAAAGAGCCGCGACGACATTCCGCCGCCCACCGCGTTCGCAAAGACGTTCAGCGCATAATGCGCGGGATCGGTGTACGGCAATCCCGCAAAGCCGATGACGATATGCGCCTGCTCGAGCTTGCGCTTCGAATATTTCGCGCCGCCGACGTAACGGGCCGGAACAATGTCTTCGGAGATACGGCAGGGCAGCGGCGCGAAACGCGCCGCTGCGGCATCGACGATCGCTGCGTGATCGACGGCGCCGGCCGCGCCGATCGTAATCGCGCGGCTACCGTAATGGCTTTCTAGATAGGCGGCGATCATGGAGCGATCGAAACCGCGAACGTGTTCCGGCGTGCCGAGAATCGGCGAGCCGATCGGTTGCTCCGGAAAGGCGGCGGCGTTGAAGAGATCGAAGACGAAATCGTCCGGCGTATCCTCGACCGCGCCGATCTCTTGAAGGATGACCCCTTTCTCGCGTTCGAGCTCCTGGGTATCGAACGTGCTCTCCGTGAGGATATCGGCGAGAATGTCGAGCGCAAGGTTGGTATCGGCGGCGAGCACGTGCGCGTAATAGGCGGTCTGCTCGACGCCGGTCGCCGCGTTGAGATCGCCGCCGGCGCTTTCGATCTCGTCGGCGATGTCGCGCGCCGAGCGCCGTCGCGTGCCCTTGAATGCCATATGCTCCAAGAGATGTGAGAGGCCGCGTTCGCGCGGCCGCTCATGCCGCGAGCCGGCCGCGACCCAGACGCCGAGCGATACCGTCTCAAGGTTCGGCATGCGGTCGGTGACCACCCGCAGACCGGAAGGCAGATTGGTGATCTCGACGCTCATGAAGCCGCCCTTTTGGAGGCGTCGAGCCGCGCCCGCATGTAGGCGGCAAGCTGCGCCTGATCGTTGGCAACAGTCTCGAAGCGTTCGTCACGCGTGAACAGATCGACAAGCCGCGGCGGCAGTTGCGGCACGACCCCGGTCGCT
>JASHSW010000224.1 GCA_030038595.1 Methylovirgula sp. | reverse complement strand
CCCTGGTATCCGGCTTCGCTCACCAAGCTGATGACGATCTACGTCGCGCTCAGCGCGGTGCGCGACCATGAACTCAGCCTCGATACTCCGCTCGTCGTTTCCGCCCGCGCCGCCTCGATGCCGCCCTCCAAAATGGGCTTTGCGCCCGGCACCGAGGTCACGCTCAACAACGCGCTGAAGATGTTGGTCGTAAAATCGGCGAACGACATTGCGGTGACCGTTGCCGAAGGGATCGCCGGTTCCGTCGAGGCATTCGCCGAAGACATGAACCGCGCCGCCGCGCAGCTCGGCATGACGGAAACCCATTTCGTCAATCCGAACGGTCTGCAGAATCCCGAGCACTTTTCTTCGGCGCGGGATCTCGCCATTCTGACGCGGGCGCTTTTCAAGCAATTCCCCGACGAAGCCAGTCTCTTCGGCATCGGTGCGCTGCGTCTTGGCGACGAGATCATCCCGACGCACAACGACATACTGGGCCGTTATCCCGGCGCCGACGGCGTGAAGACCGGATTTACCTGCTCGTCCGGGTTCAATCTCATCGCCAGCGCGACGCGCGGCGGTCATCGCTACATCGCAATCGTCTTGGGCGCGCCGAGCGTCAAGGCGCGGTTGATCAGAACCGCGGTTCTGCTCGACCGCGCATTCGCCGGCATCGATCGCCCGCATCCGATGGCGGCGGCCGAGCCGAGCGACGCCAGGCCGCCCGATATGCACGACACGGTTTGCCATCGCCGCGCCAGGACTGAAATCGAATGGGCGGCGGAAACCGAACGGCTCGAAGCACCGCTGTCGCTTGCCAAGACGCCGACTTTTCCGGCGAATGGCTTTTTGTTCAACGCTGCGCCCGCCGCCGACCGGGCGCCTGCGGCTTCGCGCATCGCATTGCTGCCGAACCCGGTGTTCGATCCCGTCGCCGTCTATATTGGCCCCGCGCCCGGTTACCTCGGCCCGGTCGCGGAAGCCCGCCCGCCGCATTCGCCGATCGGCACGCCGCCCGATATCCTAAGCGGCGAGCCGACGAGCAATACGCAGAGCGCCGCATCGGTTGACACTGCGGCGAAGCCGGATCCCACCGCAACTTCGACCGACAACACGCCCGGCAAAAAGAAAGCCAAGACCGCATCCAAGAAGTCCAAGCGGAGGCATCTGGCAGGCAAAGCCAAGCGGCATAGGTTCGCCAAGGCGCACCGCACAAAGCTCGCCAAAGGAAAAACCGGCAAGACGGCGAAGAAGGCCGGCGGCAAGTTGGCCGGCAAAGGCAAATCGAAGCACACCGCCGGCCGGCCGGCCAAACTCGCGGCGAAACCCAAACCTGCTTCCTCGCCGGATTGAAGTAGGTGCCTCCGAAAAATCAAACCGTAGCCGCGAACCTGCCGCCGGTCTTTCCTCTGACGGTTTTCACCGGCTTCCTTGGCGCCGGCAAGACCACGTTGCTCAATCGCCTGCTGCGCGCCCCCGGGCTCGCCAATTGCCTAGTGCTCATCAACGAATTCGGCGAGATCGGCCTCGATCATCTGCTCGTCGAGACGGTGAGGGGCGATGCGGTCGTGATGACCTCGGGCTGTCTTTGCTGTACGATCCGCGGCGACCTCATCGCCACGCTCGAAGAACTGCTGCGGGCGCGCGACAACGGCCGCTTGGCCTTCGACCGCGTCGTAATCGAGACGACCGGCCTCGCCGATCCAGCGCCGGTGTTGCATACGATCATGTACCACCCCTATTTGATGCTGCGTTTCCGGCTCGACGGAGTCGTGACCCTCGTCGATGCTTTGCATGGCGCGGCTTGTCTCGACCGTCACCGCGAAGCGCTGAAGCAAGCGGCGGTCGCCGACCGGCTGGTCATCACCAAAATCGATCTCCTCGACGCCGGCGATCCGCGCCTTGCCGCGCTGCGGGGGCGACTCGCGCGCCTCAATCCGACAGCGCTCCAGATCGACGCCGCGCAAGCGGAAGCGGTGCAACTCTTCGACGTCGGGCTGTACGATCCCGACAAAAAGGCGCCTGACGTGCGCCGCTGGCTCAACGCCGAGGCGATCGAAGATCACCACCATGAAGATTCCGCGCATGCGCATGACGTGAACCGGCATGACGCCAAGATCCACGCCTTTGCGCTGCGCCGTGACGCGCCGCTGCCGGCCGCCGCTCTCGATATATTTCTCGAGCTGCTGCGTACCACGCACGGTGCGCACCTGTTGCGCGTCAAGGGCATCGTCGCGCTCGCCGACGATCCGGCGCGGCCGCTCGTCATCCATGGCGTACAGCATGTCTTCCATCCGCCGGCGCGGCTCGCGGCGTGGCCGGACGAAGATCGCTCGACACGGATCGTCTTCATCCTCGACGACTTGCAACCCGCGATCGTGCAGTCGCTTTGGCAAGCGGTTGCCGATCTACCTGCGGTCGATACGCCGGATCGCGCCGCGCTGGCGGAAAATCCGCTGCAGATACGGCGCGGCGGCCTTTTGGCGTAACGGCCGGCCGTTGCCGTAATCTTCTCGCGCGCCGTCGCCGCCAAGCTGCAAATCTGTTCCAACGAAGGTCATTCCGAGCGGCATCCCGCCGCGCTGTGCGGCGGATATGCATGCGTTTCGCCGCGAAAATCCGTGGCGCGGTAGGCGCCCTTCTCGCCTTCGAAGAGTCCCTCTCCGATCGGCACCTTTCCGAAGCCGCCAGGAAGATCGAGCACATATTGGGGTTGGCAAATACCGGAAAGCCTGCCGCGCAGCGCCCGCACCAGCGCCTTGCCTTCCTCGATCGTCACGCGGAAGTGCGCCGTGCCGCGGGCAAGATCGGGATGATGAAGATAATACGGCTTGACGCGCGCCTTGACGAAGCCGCGCATCAGTTCGGCGAGAACTTCGACGTTGTCGTTCACGCCGCGCAGCAACACGGTTTGGCTGAGCAGCGGAATGCCGGCGTCGGCGAGCTTGGCGCAGGCGGCGCGCGCCGCTTGCGTCAGCTCGCGCGGATGATTGGCGTGAAGCGCGACATAAACCGTCTTGCGCGCATCGCGCAACAGTTCGGCGAGCCCGTCCGTGACCAGCGCCGGCTCGGCAACCGGCAGGCGCGTATGGATGCGCACGATCGCGACGTGCTCGATCCGCGCAAGCCGTGCCAGCACGTCGGCAAGCCGGCGCAGCGACAGAATCAACGGATCGCCGCCGCTCAGGATTACCTCGAAGATCTCGGTATGCGCCGCGATATAGGCGAAAGCCCGATCGAGCGCTTCGCCGGAAAGCTGCGCGACGTTCCCGGGGCCGACCATTTCGCGGCGGAAACAAAAGCGGCAATAGACCGGACAGACGTGAAGGAGCTTCAGCAGCACCCGGTCGGGATAGCGATGTACGATGCCTTCGACCGGGCTGCGCGCGTCGTCGCCGATCGGATCGGCGCTTTCCTCCGGCTGGGCGATCCGTTCTCTCGGATCGGGAATAAACTGTCTTGCGATCGGATCGTCGGGATCGTCGGGATCGATCAATGCCGCCAATGGAGCGCTGAGCCCGATGGCATAGCGCTTGCCGACTTCGCCGAGCGCGGCGCGGCGTGAGGCGGGCACGAGGCCGGCCTCGATCAGTTCCTCGACACTGGCAATGCTCATCGCTGCGTTCCCTCCTCGGCAACCGGCGTCCACAAGACGTCCTCGATCCGTTGCGCGCCGCTCGCCAGCATCACCAGCCGGTCGAAACCCAACGCGACGCCGCAGGCCGGCGGCATCGCGGCAAGCGCGGCGAGAAACTCTTCGTCAATCGGATAGGCCTCGCCGTAGATCCGCTGCCGTTCCGCCATCGCGGCTTCAAATCGGCGGCGCTGCTCGGCGACGTCGGTGAGTTCGCCAAAACCGTTGGCAAGCTCCACGCCGCAAACATAAAGCTCGAACCGTTCGGCAAAACGCCGATCCTCCCGAAGTTGGGCGAGCGCCGCCAGCGGCGCCGGGTAATCGACAAGCAGCGTGGCACGGCCGTGGCCGAGTTTCGGCTCGATCTTTTCGGAGAAGATCTTGCTGAACAGATCCGGCCACGTGTCGTCTGCGACGCGCAGCCCCAGCTTCACGGCCTGCTCCGCCAAAGCCCGCGCATCGCAGCGCGTCGCATCATAGGTCTGCAGTAAGTCGATGCCGGCGTAGCGGGCAAACGCTTCCGCCACGGCGAGGATCTCCGGCGCGGCATGCGGATCGGCAAGCGCGGAACGAAAGCGCAGATGCGCGGTGTCCGCCGCCGTTGCGGCGGCGGCCAGCAACCGCGAACAGTCGTCGAAAAGCCGGCGATAGGATTCGCGCGCCCGATACCATTCGAGCATCGTGAACTCGGGATGGTGAAGCGCGCCGCGCTCGCGATTGCGGAAGACGTGGGCGAGGCTGAAAATGCGCTCTTCGCCCGCGGCGAGCAGTTTCTTGGCGGCGAATTCCGGCGAAGAATGCAGGTAAAGGCGCGAGGCGCGGCCGTCGTCGCCGACGAGCTCGGTGGCAAAAGCGGAAATATGCGTCTCGTTGCCCGGCGAGACTTGGAGAGCGGCGCTGTCGATCTCGATGAAGCCGCGTGCGCCGAAGAAGCTGCGCACGGCCGTCGCGAGCGCGGCGCGCTTTTCCAGGAATTGCCGCCGCCTTGCGTGTGCCTCGGGCCGCCACCAGAAAGAAGGCTTGCTCATTTCGTCATTTCGCTTGAAAAACCCCCGGCAATCCTTGTAGCGAAAACGCCGCGGCTTGTAGCGTAGACCAAGCTGCGCCGGCAGGCGTTTCCGTCGAGCCCTGCCGTAGTCCCGTATCAGTCTGATTCTATGAGCCTTTCCGCCGGCCATCCCCGGTTTGGCCGAAAGCCCTCGCATCGCCAACCGAAGGAATGATCGTGAGAGTCATCGCCAGTTCGATTCGCAAAGGCAACGTCATCGAGAAGGAGGACGGACAGCTCTACGTCGTCCTGACCGCCGAGAGCTTCCATCCCGGCAAGGGCACGCCGACCACGCAGATCGACATGCGCCGCCTGAGCGACGGCGTGAAGGTTACCGAGCGCTACAAGACCACCGAGCAGGTCGAGCGCGCCTTCGTCGAGGATTCGAACTTCAACTATCTCTACCAGGACGGCAACGGCTATACGTTCATGAACGCCGAAACCTACGATCAGGTGGTGGTGCCGGCCGAGGTCGTCGGCGAGCAGGCGGTGTACCTGCAGGAAGGCATGACCTGCATCTTGTCGGTGTTCAACGGCGTGCCGGTCGGCATCCAACTGCCGCCGCGCGTGACGCTCGAAGTCACCGAGACCGAGCCGGCCATGAAAGGCCAGACCGCGTCCTCCTCCTATAAGCCGGCAAAACTGTCGAACGGGCTGCGTACCATGGTGCCGCCGCACATCCAGCCCGGCACGCGCGTCATCGTGCAGACCTCCGACGGCTCCTACGTGGAGCGCGCCAAAGACTGAGCCGCGGCCACCCTTTGGCCGGCTCAGCCGCGACCGCCGCGCTTCTTTTCCAGTTCTTCGAGCAAGCGGCGAAGTCTTTCGATCTGGGGCGAAATTTGCGCCAGCGGAAAAACATGGCGCAGCTCCTGGCCGATGAGACTCGCCATATTTTTGCTTGCACCTGGGGGGTTGGGGCGCGCAACTCGGAGCCACGAGGGCTGCCTCGGAACATCGTCGAAACCCTGCATCGGCCGCTCTACCCTTACACGCCGGCGAATACGCCGCCCGCCGGAGCTTGACCGCTCCGGCCTCGGACTCGTCCTCTGCGGCAGAAACGAGGCGCCGCGCCTTTCGTTCCAGGGATGTGCCTGTTTGCAAGGATGAATCGCTGCGGCAGCGTTAGCGAAAGGTTGAAGGCCCCGGCGCTGCTTGTCGAAGCAGGGGGCGCGGACTATCATCCTGCCTGCCGTGGGGTGCTGCCGAAGTCGGCGGCTGAGATGATACCCTTCGAACCTGAATCTGGATAATGCCAGCGCAGGGACAGGCAGCCGGAACGGCTCGTTCCGCACAGGCTTTCCCGCCGGCTTTTTCGGATCCGCGAACGCGCTCGTAAAGGAGCACGCCATGAACATCCGCCAGAAGCCCGAGAGCCTCATTCCGCAAAGCGTGACATGCGGCCCGTTGCCCGGCTCGCGCAAAGTCTACGTCGAGCGCGGCGCCGACATCCGCGTACCCTTCCGCGAGATCGCCCTCGATCCTTCGGCTGGCGAGCCGGCGCTGCGCATCTACGATCCGTCCGGGCCGTACACGGAGGACACGCCGCAGATCGATCTTTCCGCCGGCCTGCCGCGGCTGCGCGAACCTTGGCTCGCGCGGCGCGGTTTCGAGTCCTATACGGGCCGCGCGCTGCGCCCGGAAGACAACGGCAACGCCGGCGCCGACAAGCTCGTGCCGCCTTGCCCGGCGATGCGCGCGCCGCGCCGCGGCGCCGCCGGCAGGCCGGTGACGCAATACGAATTCGCCCGCGCCGGTCTCGTCACGCAAGAGATGATCTTCGTCGCCGCGCGCGAAAATCTCGGCCGTGAGAAGATGGCGGAAGGCGCCGAGGCGCGGCTTGCCGAAGGCGAAAGTTTCGGCGCCTCGATCCCGGCCTTCGTGACGCCGGAATTCGTGCGCGACGAGATCGCCCGCGGCCGCGCCATCATCCCCGCCAACATCAATCATCCCGAGTTGGAGCCGATGATCATCGGCCGCAATTTTCTGGTGAAGATCAATGCCAATATCGGCAATTCCGCCGTCACGTCGTCGGTCGCGGAAGAAGTCGACAAGATGGTCTGGGCGATCCGCTGGGGCGCCGACACCGTCATGGATCTTTCGACCGGCCGCAACATCCATAACATCCGCGATTGGATCCTGCGCAACGCGCCGGTGCCGATCGGCACCGTGCCGATCTATCAGGCGCTCGAAAAGGTTGACGGCGATCCGATCAAGCTCACCTGGGAAATCTTCCGCGACACGCTGATCGAGCAGGCCGAGCAAGGCGTCGATTATTTCACGATCCACGCCGGCGTGCGCCTCGCCTATGTGCCGCTCACCGCCCGGCGCACGACGGGCATCGTGTCGCGCGGCGGCTCGATCCTGGCGCGCTGGTGCCTGTCGCATCACAAGGAAAGCTTCCTCTACGAGCGTTTCGACGAGATCTGCGACATCATGCGCAAATACGACGTGTCGTTTTCGCTCGGCGACGG
>JASHSW010000223.1 GCA_030038595.1 Methylovirgula sp. | reverse complement strand
GCGGCGATGGCAGCCGTCCTTCTGCCGTTGCGCGACCGCGATCCGGGCATGCTCACGTTGGCCGAACAGGTCTTGGGCGGTATGGCGGTCTATGGATTGTTTGTCGTCTGCTGTGACGTGGCCAACATCCGGTCGATCCTGGTTGCCAGGCTGCGGCCGATTGTGGCGCGGTTCGCCGCGCAGTAAGCGGGCGCAGGCCGGCCAGCGCCCGCTCCATCGGCGGCGCCAGCGAACGGATCGCCGGCGCGCCGTTGGCTTCGCCATCTGCCGCTTCCTTCGAGGGCAGGAGCCGAACGAGCGATCGCCTTAGGTGAGATCGCTCCCCGGTCGGCCTTTTACCTCGCCGCGACGCAAGCGTCTTTCAGCGTCTGCGTCCCCGCCGGCTGGAACGCCGCGATTTCCGCGCCGCCTTCTTCGCCGGTCTTTTTGCCGCTGTCTTGCGCGCCGTGCGTTTCTTCATCGCCTTGCGCGCCGGCTTGCGCGCCGTCTTTTTGGCGGCGCTCTTCCGCGCGGTCTTTTTTGCCGCTGCCTTCTTGGCGGCGACCTTGCGGGCCGGTTTTTTGGCGGCGGTCTTCTTGGCGGCGGCCTTTTTCGCCGGGCGTTTGTGCGGCGCGGCGTGGGGCGGCGCCGCAGCCGGCATCGGGGCCATCGGCGCGGCGGGCATCGCCGCAGGGGCACCGGCCTCATGCGAGGCTTCCGGCTTCGGAGCGATTGGCCGCGGCGGGCGCGGCGGTCTCGGCTTCGGCTCTTCGTGCATCGGCTCGGGCATCGTCCACTTGTTCTCGTCGTCTCCGATGATCGTCTGTTGCGTTTGCATGGTCCTCTCCGCTTCCCCAGTCAGAAATGCGACTGCTGCTTCAACGAACGCATCGGCCGCCTCGACGGGCGAAAGATGCGCGGCTTCGAGCGTTACCAGCCTGCCGCTCGGAATTGAGCTTGCGATCAGCGCACCGACGCCGGGCGGTGTCACCGGATCGTGGCGGCCAACGACCACCAAGACAGGATGCTTAATAGCGTGCAGGCCGGCGCGCAAATCCGCGTCGCGGATCGCTGCGCAATGGCGCGCGTATCCTTGCGGATCGGTCGCCAGCAGGATCTCTTCGAAGCGGCGGACTTCTTCCGGATGCCGTTCGCGAAACCGCCGCGTGAACCAATTCGCAAGCACCGAAGATGCCAGACCGCCGAGGCCCTTTTCGTTTATCGTCCTGATGCGCTCGTTCCAGATCTCGGCGCCGCCGATCTGCGCCGCCGTGTTGGCGAGAACGGCGCGTCCGATCCGCTCCGGCGCATTCGTCAGCAGCCATAACCCCACCATGCCGCCCTCGGAATGGCCGATCCAGTCCACCTTTTCGAGCTTCAAGGCGTCGAGAAGTGCGAGCGCGTCGTAGCCGAGCTGGCTGATCGTATAAGGGCCGCGGCTCACGACACTGCCGCCGAGACCGCGCGTATCGTAGCGCACCACGCGGAAATGTCGCTTCAGGGCCGGTATCGCGCGGTCGAATAGATGCATGTCCGCGCCGAGCGCGTGCGACAACATCACCACCGGAGCACTCGCGTCGCCTTCGACGACGACGTTGAACGGTTCTCCGGCAACGATTACTTGAGGCATCTCGCACCCGTGCGCAACTCGCGCACCGATCTTAGTCCAGCTTCGATGCGAATTTCTAGAGTAGTCCGCGCATTTCGTGTCGCAAGACTCGGGCAAGCAAACAATGCGCGTGAAATGCAACGGCGCACATCCGCCAACGTGCCGACCTCATTCGAGTCGGGATCCAAGCGCGCTTTTGACCTTCGTAAGGCAGGTCGATACGAAGACGCGCGGCAAACGCCAGCGTTTCGCGAGAGCGTTTGCTCAGGGCTATTCAATTTGTAAATCAGTATCTTACTAAGATTTATTCGGCGCCGAAGGCACCTCTTGGGCGAGTTCGTCGAGCCAAGCCTGCGCATTGCCGTCGGAAGGCGCACGCCAGTCGCCGCGCGGCGACAACGAGCCGCCGGCGACGACCTTGGGGCCATTCGGCATCGCCGAGCGCTTGAATTGGCTCATCGCAAAGAAGCGTCGGATGAACACTTCAAGCCAATGTCGAATCTCTTCAAGATCGTAGACGTGGCGGCGATCCTTCGGGAAATCCTGCGGCCATTCCCCGTTCGCAGCGCGGCCCCAGGCCGCGAGTGCGAGAAAGACGATCTTCGACGGCCGAAATCCATAGCGCAAAACGTAGAAGAGATTGAAATCCTGCAGCTCATAGGGCCCAATCACCGCCTCGGTGCGCTGCGTGACACCATCGGCTCCCGCCGGCACGAGTTCGGGAGAAATCTCGCCGGCGAGGATGGCGGTGAGCGTCGCAAGTACCTCGGGAGCGAATTGCCGGCTTGTGATGCACCAGCGAATTAGGTGTTGGATCAAGGTCTTGGGCACACCGGCGTTGACCGCATAATGGGACATCTGGTCGCCGACGCCATACGTGCACCAGCCGAGTGCCAGCTCCGAAAGATCCCCGGTTCCCACGACCATCGCGGCATTTTCGTTGGCGAGACGGAAGAGATAGTCGGTGCGCAGCCCCGCCTGGACGTTTTCGAAGGTGACGTCGTACCGTGGTTCGCCCGCGGCGAAAGGATGTTCGAGATCGGCGAGCATTTGCCGCGCCGCCGGTTTGATGTCGAGTTCGCGCGCCGTGACGCCGAGCGCCTTCATCAGCTTGAACGCATTGGTCTTGGTCGTTTCGCTCGTGGCAAAACCGGGCATGGTGTAGGCGAGAATATTGCTGCGCGGCTTGCCGAGCCGGTCCATAGCTTTGGCGGCGACGATCAGCGCATGCGTCGAATCAAGCCCCCCCGATACGCCGATGACGAGCCTGGAAATCCCGGTCGCGGCGAGGCGTTGCTCGAGCGCCGTCACCTGGATGTTGTAGGCTTCGTAGCAATCCTGCTCCAATTGGGCGCGGTTCGAAGGCACGAAGGGGAAGCGCTCGACGACCCGTTCGAAGCCCACGTCGTGCATCGGCGGGGCGAGGCGAAAGGAGATCCGCCGGAAGGGCTTTTCCGGGTTGGCGCGGCGATTGTCGTCGAATGTGCCTTGGCGCAGCCGTTCCTGGCGCAGCAGATCAAGATCGACATCGGCGATCGCGCATTGGCCGCCTTCTGGGAAACGAGGCGATTCGGCCAGAATGACGCCGTTCTCGACGATGGTCGTCTGGCCGTCCCAGGCAAGGTCGGTGCTCGACTCGCCTTGGCCGGCCGCGGAATAGAGATAGGCGGCAAGACAGCGCGCCGATTGCGATCGGCAGAGCAGCCGGCGCGTATCGGCTTTGCCGATCGTGATATTGCTCGCCGAGAGATTGGCAAGCACGGTGGCGCCGGCAAGCGCCGCATGCGAACTCACCGGAATCGGCACCCAGAGATCCTCGCAGATCTCGGCGTGCACGACGAGACCTTCGAGATCCTCGGCGGCAAAGAGCAGATCCGGACCAAACGGCGCCCGGTGCGCACCGATCGCGATTTCTTGATCCCCCACCGCGGCGCCCGAGGCGAAATGGCGCGGCTCGTAAAACTCGCGGTAGTTGGGCAGATGCACCTTCGGCACGACGCCGATGAGCCGGCCGCGGTGGATGGCGAGCGCACAATTGTAGAGCTGCCCGGTGTGGCGCAACGGCGCGCCGACGAAGAACAGCGGCATTAGAGTTTCGGAGGCCTCGATGAGCCGGCCAACCGCCCGGTTGACGCTATCTTGCACCGCATCCTGAAAAAGAAGGTCGTCGATCGCGTATCCGGAAAGCGCCAGCTCCGGAAAAATCGCGACAGCGACCGATTTCTCGTTGAGGCCGGCGAGCACGCGCAATATCGCCTCGGCGTTGGCCGCTGCATCGGCGAGATGGCAAGAGGTCGTGCACGCCGCAACGCGGGCAAATCCATGCCGGTAGATCGATCGAAAGCTCATCGACGCCGTTCGCCCCAAAGCACCATAGGACCCGAAGCTAGCAATTCTGAACATCTATTAATTCAGGAACCGTTTGCGCCGAGCGTAATTATCAGTTCGTCCGAAAACGGCAGCGCTAGGGTCGGGCTTATCGGGAGCCGCGATATTACTTCATCTCCCATTCAGGCGGCGAAATCTAGCTAAGACCGATTGCTATCGGGCCCGGCTGCATAGGCTCGTATTGCAATATGTACAAGGAAGAAAGGTTCAAGGAGGAACGCCCTGGGTCACCCCGTCTCATGGCTGGGATCTTCCAAAATGAGAGGAGATGAACGTGCGTCTTATTCTTTCAACCCTCACGGCGGCGGCCCTGGCTGCGAGCTCTGTGGTCAGCGTCGCGCAAGCGGCGCCGATCACCGACCAGTCGGGCGTTCGCCAATCGGCGATCAATCTTAACGACGTGCAGAAAACGCAGTTCTTGTGGGGTGGCCGAAACTTCTGTTGGTACCCTGTCGGCTGGCACGGCCCCGGCTGGTATTGGTGCGGCTACGCGTGGCGTAGGGGATTTGGCTGGGGCGGCGGGTATGGCTGGCACGGCTGGCATGCTGGCGGGCATGGCGGAATGCACGGCGGCATGCACGGCGGCATGCACGGTGGAATGCATGGCGGCCACCACCATCACTAGCCCTTGAGGCATATTCGCTGAACACAAAGCACCAGCGGCCTCGAAGGCCGCTGGTTTGCTATGGCCTCTTTTTGCAGAGGAGCGCTCATCTTGCCGGCGGACATGCCGAAGACGCCTCGGCCGGGACTGAGCGGATAAGGCTTTATTAACCATAATAGGACGGAATGGAAGGCCAACGGCCTGGAGATTGGAATGAACGCGAGGAACCTGCGCGAGCCCTCGCCCGACTTCGTAAGGCAGCTCGCCGGCTACGGCCTGACCACCGCGGAAATCCTCTACCGCATGCCCGACCATCCGACGTTCCTGCAGACCTATGTCTGGCAGGACTACGATATCGCCCCCGAGTTTCCGACACTGATGAAGTTCCTCGCGTTTTGGCGCGAGAAGCTCGACGGCCCTTTGCACAGCGTGCGGGTCGGCCACGCGCGGCTCATCAAACCCGCCGAGATCAGAACCTTTGACGCCGAATTCAAACTGCAGTGAGCGCTCTGCCTTCGGCCGGCGCTTTCCGCAGGAGGGAAAGTGCGTTCAGGCGACAGAGCGCGCCGACGCGGCGGGAGCGCGCTGTTCGGCCAGTTTGGCCTCGAGCTCGCCGGCGGTCAGCGGCTCGGAAAAAAGGAAGCCCTGTAGTTCGTGACAGCCGAGCGCTTCGAGAAAGCGCGCCTGCTCGATCGTCTCGATCCCTTCGGCCGTCACGCTCAGGCCGAGCGAACGGCCGAGGGCGACGATCGATTCGACGATAATCGCGCTCTCGCCCGTCATCTCCATCGATTCCAGGAACGAGCGGTCGATCTTGATCTTGTCGAATGCAAAGCGGCGCAGATAGATCAAGCTCGAATAGCCGCAGCCGAAATCGTCGAGCACCATGGTGACGCCGAGGGCGCGCAGATCGATCATCAAACGCTCGGCGAGATCGGCATCGGAAATCACGACGCCCTCGGTGAGTTCCAGTTCGACTCGTTCCGGGTTGATCCCGGTCTCGGCGAGGATGTTTTCGACGGTGACGACGAAATCCTTCTGGCGAAACTGGATCGGCGACACGTTGACCGCCACCTTGATCCCGTCCCATCGCTTGGCATCGGCGCAGGCGTGCCGCAAGACCCATTCGCCGAGCGGAACGATCAGGCCGCGGTCTTCGGCGAGACCGACGAAACTGTCGGCGGGAAGCAATCCATGCGTCCTGTGCTGCCAACGCACCAGACCCTCGACGCAAACGATTTTGTCGCCGGATGCCGACATGATCGGCTGATAATGCATGACGAGCTCGTCGTTTTCGATGGCGGCGCGCAGTTCGTCTTCGGCGTTTTGCCGCAGCCGCAATTCCTCGCCCATCTTGGCTTCGAAAAAGGCGAAGCGGTTGCGGCCGCCCTGCTTGGCGCGATACAGCGCCAGGTCGGCGAGGCGCATCAAATCCTGGCGGTCATCGGCGTTTTGCGGACAGAGCGCAATCCCAATCGAGGTGCCCAGGAAAATCTGCTGTCCGGCGACGTCGAACGGCGTGCTCATCGCATCGAGCAGGCGCTGCGCAAGCCGGGCGCAATCGCGCGGGTCCGTCACATCGGTCTGCAGAACGGCGAATTCGTCGCCGCCGAGACGGGCGAAGTGATCGCCGTTGCGCAGAACCTTGCTGAGCCGCTCCGTCACCGCCATGATGGTGCGATCACCGACCTCGTGGCCGAAGGTGTCGTTGGCAAGTTTGAAATTGTCGAGGTCCAGATAGAAAAGCGCGCATTGGCAGCGCTTGCGCTTACAGCGGGCGATCTCCGCATCGACGAGTTCGTTGAAGAGCAGGCGGTTGGGCAGCCCGCAGAGCACGTCGTGGCCGGC
This sequence comes from Methylovirgula sp., assembly GCA_030038595.1. GTDB lineage: Bacteria > Pseudomonadota > Alphaproteobacteria > Rhizobiales > Beijerinckiaceae > Methylovirgula. Next base: position 964 of record JASHSW010000223.1, on the reverse strand, counting down.
GACTTGCTTGGCCTTCGCCTCACTTTCCGTAAGTTGTCGGACGATCCGATAGGCTTGCGCGGCCATGGCGAAGCGAAACAGCAGCGCGGAGACCACCAGCATGATGTTCATCGGGTCCGTGAAGGCCAGTACCGCAAACTTCACGGAGAACAGCGGTACGGCACCCTGCACGGCCGCGGCGCCGAGGCGGACGCCGAGCAGCAAGAACAACAGCGTGGTGACGGCATAGGCGATAGTCCACAGCACCACCGAAGGCCTATGGACACGGCCGGGACTCAACCTGAACCGTAGCAGACTGAGGTGCGAGAGATCAGTCAAGCGCATGACTTTGAGAATCCCGCTGGGGCGATGCGCGCGATCATCCGGGGCACCACATCGTCTGTCGCTCCGTGGGGGACACAGTCGATTCTCGGATCGAACCATGTGAGCCGGGCGAGCTTATCGGCGCTCCGTTAACTTAGTGTTGGGAGTCGCGGCACCCGGCAGGCAAGTTTAATGCACGCTTTTTGCACAATCTCTGCGTGTATGAAGGCATTTTACAGGTCCAGGTAATCGGCCGCTAAATGAGCTGCAGGCCTTTGAAACTCGCGAATCCCTCCCTGCCGATAATCAAATGATCGTGCACCGCGACGTTCAGCGACCTGCCGAGGGCGACGATCTGGTTGGTAAGCTGAATATCGACGCTGGAGGGCGACGGTTCGCCGGAAGGATGATTGTGGACGAGAATGAGGGCGGTCGCGTTAAGTTCGAGCGCGCGGCGCATGATTTCGCGCGGGTAGACGGGAGCATGATCGACGGTGCCGATACTTTGCACCTCGTCGGCGATCAGGCCGTTCTTTTTATCAAGAAACAGAATGCGGAACTCCTCGCGATCGAGAAAGGCCATGGCCGTCCGGCAATAATCGAGCACCGCCGAGAAACTTCCCATGCTCGACCGCTTTTCCACTTTGACCTTGGCGAAGCG
>JASHSW010000222.1 GCA_030038595.1 Methylovirgula sp. | reverse complement strand
CGCGCCCGAATGATCGCGGAATGCGAATGTTGCGCCGCAAGCCGCACCCCGGTTTACGAAAGCCATTTGACGAGTCAAGGCGCCACGCGGCCGGGCGAAAGATTGCCCCTTCCGTGGATGTCGGCGACCGCGTCCCAGAGATCGTCGAAATGCGAGATCACCCGGTTCGGCATGTAGGTTGCGACCGGATCGTCCGTATAGCCGAAATCGACGGCGATGACGGGAACTCCGGCGTTGCGCGCGGTTTCGATATCGACCTTCGAATCGCCCACCATGACGGTATTTTCCTGGGTGCCGCCGGCCTTCTCGATGGCCATCAGCAAAGCGCGGTGGTCGGGCTTGCTCACCGGAAAGGTTTCCTTCCCGCAGATCACCGCGAATCGATCGGCGATCCCCAGCGCTTTGAGCAGCAGGACAGAAGCTTGCTCGATTTTGTTGGTGCAGACCGCGAAGCGCCAGCCAGCTTCTTCGAACCGGTCGAGCGCCGCCACGACGCCCGGATAAAGCGTCGAAGCGTCGGCGATATGCGCCTCGTAATGGGCGAGGAAGTCCTCGAAGAGCCGGTCGATTCGTTCATCGGACAAGCGCGCCCCGCCGCGCGCCAGGCCGCGCTCTATCATGAGCCTCGCGCCGCCGCCGATCATCTTCCGGGCGGCCTCGTAGGGGACCGGCGGCAGGCCCTCGCGCACGAGGATCATATTGAGCGTCGCGGCAAGGTCCGGCGCCGTTTCGACAAGCGTTCCATCGAGATCGAAGACGAGGAGGGGTGCGGCCATGGGGTCCGCATAGGACCGTACGGCGCGCGGATCAAGCGGCGCTGGTGCCACAGATGCACACGCCGCCCGGCTCGCGTATAAAGGGATTCGCGGAGCCCGAATCATGCGCTTCTTCTGGCGACATACGACTGCTTTGTGCCTCGGTCTTGGAATCGCCCTTTGGGCGGGGCAGGCCGTGGCCGCCAGTTACGAATTCCTAGCCGCGCCGGAAAAAGACCTAAATCGGATTTATCGGCTCGATAAAGCCACCGGCGAGGTCGGCGCCTGTCAATATGGCCTGAAAGAGGGCACGATCGGCGTGACGCTCTGTTACGAGCCGGGCGAAGGCGCCGGCCCGCAAGAACCCGGCGACTACGCACTCGTCGCTTCCAGCCACGAGCGCGAAGGCGGCGTGTTCCGCGTCGATCTGCACACCGGCATGATGTCGATCTGCTATGTATTGAACAACGCGGTGGTCTGCACGCCGCCGGCAAAATGAACGGCCGTTGACGTCGGCCGAGCCAGGCCCTAACCGCTGTCCATGCGCGGCTTCGATCCGGAAATCGCCAAAGGGCAGGCCGCCGCCGCCGCCCTGGATTTGGTGCGCCCCGGCATGCGGCTCGGTCTCGGCAGCGGCAGCACCGCGGCGCGTTTCGTGGCGTTTCTCGGCGCGCGCGTCGCGCAGGGCTTGCAGGTAGTCGGGGTGCCGACCTCGGAGGCCACGCGCCTTCAGGCCGAAGCGCTCGGCATTCCGCTCGCAAACCTCGACGAGATCGGCGAACTCGATCTCACAATCGACGGGGCGGACGAGTTCGATCCGCGACTGCGTCTGATCAAGGGCGGCGGCGGCGCGCTGCTGCGCGAGAAGATCGTCGCTGCCGCTTCACGCCGGATGGTCGTCATCGCCGATTCCTCGAAAGCCGTTGAAACGCTGGGGAAGTTTCCGCTGCCTATCGAGGTGAGCCGGTTCGGTCTCGCGGCGACGCGGCGGTTGATCGCCAAGGCGGCGCAAGCCTGCGGACTCGGCGGCCCGATCGAGTTGCGCAAAGCGCCTAACGGCGCGGCTTTCGTTTCGGACGGCGGACATTATATCGTCGATTGCGCTTTCGGCGCCATTCCAGCGCCGGAAGAGCTGGCGGCGCGCCTCGATGCGATTCCCGGCACGGTCGAACACGGACTCTTTTTAGGCCTGGCGAAAGCGGTGATTTCCGCGGGCCCAAAAGGAATTGAAGTTTTGGGAAACCTCGATGCGGGAATTTGACGTCGATCTCTTCGTCATCGGGGCGGGCTCAGGGGGCGTGCGCGCCGCGCGCATCGCCGCGGAGCATGGCGCCAAAGTCCTGCTCGCCGAACAATTTCGCATCGGCGGCACGTGCGTGATCCGCGGCTGCGTGCCGAAGAAACTGCTCGTCTATGCAAGCCGCTTCGCCGGCGAATTCGCGGACGCGGCGGGATACGGGTGGAGCGTGCCGAAGCCGACCTTCGACTGGGGCAAACTCGTCGCCGCCAAGGACAAAGAGATCTCGCGACTCTCGGCGATCTATCGCACCCGTCTGGAGGGCGCGGGCGTAGAGCTCGTAAAATCGCGCGCCGTCGTCGATGGCGCTCACCAAGTTAGGCTGCTCGCCGACGAGCGGCTCGTCAGCGCTCGCATCATTCTGGTTGCAACCGGCTCCGCGCCCTTCCTGGCGCCCGATATTCCCGGCCTCGAACATACGATCACCTCGAACGAGATCTTCGATTTGCCGGAGTTGCCGCGCCGCATCTTGATCGTCGGCGGCGGCTATATCGCGGTCGAATTCGCTTCGCTGCTGACGCGGCTCGGCAGCCAAGTGACGCTCGCCATGCGCGCCGAAAACATCTTGCGCGGCTTCGACGAGGATTTGCGGA